>CALGPK010000029.1 GCA_937960415.1 uncultured Bacteroidales bacterium
AAGATTATCGCCGTATTGGTTTTATGTCGGGTTTAGAAGTACACCAACAACTAAAAACCAAAGAAAAGCTTTTTTGTAATTGTCCTGCGGGTATATATCAGAAACCTGATGATTATGATGCCGAAATTATTCGTCACATGCGTCCAACCCTTAGCGAATTAGGTGAATATGATGGCACAGCTTTAATGGAGTTCAAGACACGAAAAGAAATTGTTTATCGTATAAAACACGAAACAGCATGTACTTACGAAATAGACGATACACCACCATTTAAAATAGACCGCGAAGCTCTTGATATTGCTCTTGAAATAGCTATGCTTTGCAAACTTAATATTGTAGGCGAAGTACACATAACGCGTAAACAATATCTCGACGGTAGCATTCCTACCGGATTCCAGCGTACAGCCATTTTAGGTGTCGAAGGCGAACTGGAATTACCCAATCGGAAGGTGCGGTTAATTCAATTGAGCATCGAAGAAGATTCTTGCCGCGAAGTGAGCGACATTGGACATCGCCGGGTTTATATGACCGACCGACTGGGTATGCCACTCATCGAAACGGTTACCTATCCAGATATGCGTACTCCCGACGAAGTTAAGGAAGTGGCCGAACACATCCGCTTCTTGAATCGCAGTACCGGTAAAGTTCGTATAGGTATAGGTTCATCGCGACAGGATGTTAATGTTAGCTGCAAAGGCGGTACACGGGTTGAAATAAAAGGGGTTTCGCACAACAAGTGGATTCCTGAACTTACTCACAATGAGTGTTTTCGCCAGTGGGCATTATTACATATTCGTGAAAAATTACTTAAACGCATTTCCAATGTTGATAATTGGACGTTTGAAGCTCGCAAAATCAACGCCCAACAATGTCGTTTTACCTATCGTCCTATTATCGAAGCTATTAAAAATAATTTTACCATTTATGCCGTTAAATTACCTTATTTTCGGGGTATTTTATCGCATTTTACACAACCCGGACGTTGTTTTGCTCACGAAATAAGCGAAAGATTAAAAGTGATTGCCTGTTTGGAACAACCTAATATGATTTCAGACGAAGACATAGAACTGCAAAAATATAGCGAAGAATTTGAGTCTGTTTATTCTTTATTTAATCATTCTGAACACGATGCATATTTGCTGTTTTGGGGACCTGATGATGATATGAAAACTGCTCTTGAAACCATTGAAGAGCGATGCAGACTGGCATTTAAAGGTGTTCCCAACGAAACCCGAAAAGCTCTTTCGAACGGTATCACCATTTTCGAACGTGTATTACCCGGACCCGATCGCATGTATCCCGATACCGATTCGGCGCCTATACCACTTTCGAACGAATACCTTGAGCAAATAGCTCAACGATTGCCAGTTTCGTTAAATAAACGATATCAACAATTGGTAGAATGGAATATTCCGAAAGACGCTTTTACATACATCCTAAGAAATAATCTTGTCCCTTTAATCGAAAAAATACATAATGAGTTAAACATATCACCTCGATTTGTTGCTACGTTACTGGCACATCGATTGAAAAACATTCAGGGAAAATTCAAAGCAAAAACATCATTTCAATATGAACAAATATTCGATTTATTTAAGTTTATTAAAGAGAATCGATACGAATTGTCATTGGCTACTGTAGTTTTGAAAGAAATGTATCTGCATCCAGAAATGGATTTCGACAGCATACTGCATAGTATTAAGTTTCAACGAAAAAATAAAGACGAAATAATTAGTTTTGTTCACTTGCTACAAACAAAGTTCGTTCCCAAACATCCGAAAAAAGCCCATTTAAAACGAAACTGGATTATGGGAAAAATACGACCACAAGCTTTAGGTAATGTCAACTTAAAAGAGATTTACGAATTAATTGAAGCATAATTTATGGCAGAAGATATTTTTAAAGGATATAAAGGCAAAGCTCTTGAGTTGTTAAAAACATTTCAAGTACGCGTTTGGGGTCAAGCAATTATAAAAACCCTTCGCGGCGAATTTAAAGGGACCATTTTGCCCAGAGCCGAAAACGACGACGATATGCACATTGTGGTTAAAGTGGCAACCGGTTACAATATCGGCATCGATGTTAGTACCATTATCAGTATGGAAGAGGTTGGCTATAAAGAAGCACATTATAAGATACCCGAGAAGGAATTCCCGATAAACCCCAGAAATCCAAATGTTAAGCTGTTTGGGACAGGTGGAACTATTGCCTCGCGTCTCGATTACAGAACGGGAGCAGTTATTCCAGCTTTTTCTCCCGGCGAATTGTATGGTGCAGTTCCTGAATTAGCCGATATTTGCAACATTTCTACCGAAAAGCTTTTTGCCGTATTTAGTGAAAACATGGGACCAGAGCAATATAAAAAATTAGCAATTGCTATTGGCAAAGAAATAGAAAACGGTATCGATGGTGTTATTATTGGACATGGAACCGATACACTTAGCCATACCGCAGCCGCATTAACATTTATGGTACAAAATCCACCGGTACCTATTGTTTTAGTAGGTTCACAGCGATCGAGCGACCGACCATCGTCCGATGCCGCACTCAATCTTATTCATGCTGCTATTGCTGCCGGACATGGCGACATTGCCGAAGTTATGGTTTGTATGTTCGGTCCTACAAGCGACGAATACGGTTTTTTACATCGCGGTACAAGAGTCAGAAAAATGCACTCATCGTATCGTTCAACATTTCGCACACTGAGCGACACTCCGCTGGCTACTGTATCGAGAAAGGATGGCGTTAAACCCATTAAAAAAGAATACAATCATCGTCGAAAGGACAGAAATGTTATTATAAAGCCTTACTTCGAAGAAAAAGTAAGTCTGGTATATTATTATCCTAATATGCAGCCCGATATTATTGATTCACTAGTAGATAATGGCTATCGGGGCATTGTAATTGCGGGCACCGGACTGGGACACGTCAATAAACCATTGTATCCGGCTATTGAACGGGCTACCAAAAAAGGTGTACATATTTACATGACGGTTCAAACCTTGTATGGTTTTTGTCACATGTACGTTTACGATACCGGCAGGGATTTAATGGCTAAGGGTATTGTACCAGCCGAAAATATGTTACCCGAAACCGCCTACATCAAATTGGGTTGGGTATTAGGTCAAACCGACGACCGCGAAGAAGTTAAACGTCTTATGCTTACACCTATTAACGACGAGATAACGCGTCGCGAACCATATAATGGTTATCTGGTATATCAGGGTGGTGTACCCGAAGTAGAAGAATTCTTACGTAAATTTCACAAATAGTGGATTGGTTACCGGTACTTGGTCAGTTGTTTTCGCAAAAATTACCCGGGTGGGATGCACATAAGCATATGTGTCCGCCTTATCGCAACGAACAACTTGAGCTTTTTGCCTCTTATCGGCACAAAGCTTCGGTAGGTATTATTCTTACTGCCAAAAACAATGAACTTTACGTTATTTTTATTGAACGAACTAACGATGGCAAGGCACATAGTGGTCAAATAGCTTTTCCAGGAGGAAAAATAGATTTTAACGATACTTCGGCTCTGGAAACTGCTTATCGAGAAGTTTTTGAAGAAATCGGAATCGATAAACAGCATCTGCTTTTTATTCGAGAAATAACGAGTTTATATATACCGGTAAGTCAGTTTCTGGTATATCCCTTTGTTTTTTTTTGCCAACAATTGCCTAACCTGCTTGTAAACCCACACGAAATTCAGCACATATACATATACCCTGTTCAAGCTTTTTATCGTCCAGAAGTTTGTACATTTACTACATTATTGTTTAACGATAAACCATACACAGTTCCATGTTTTAAAATAGAGAATATTATTATTTGGGGTGCCACGGCAATGATTTGGAATGAATGTCTAACACTTATAAAACCGCTTTATTATCATGAGTAAAACCTCATTGCACGGTAAAATTTTTGAAGCCGAAATTATTGACGCTACTGTCGAAGGAAAAGGAATAGCACGAATAGAAGATAAGGTTTTCTTTGTAAGCAATGCTATTCCTGGCGATAGAGTTTCTTTTAGCGTTGTTTCTAAAAAAAGAAGATATTTCGAAGCCGATTTGGTTGAAATTTTAAAACCTTCTGAATTCAGAGAAAAACCACGATGTAAGCATTTTGGTATTTGCGGTGGTTGTAAATGGCAACACATGCAATACCGTGCACAACTTCAGTTTAAAGAAAAACAGGTTAAAGACCAGTTTGAGCGTCTTGGAAAAATTTTTGCCCCCAGCTCTTCTATTCAAGCAAGCCCCAATACTTTTTTTTATCGCAATAAGCTCGAATTTACCTTTTCTACCAACAAATGGTTTGTCAACGAAAACGACAACAATCAACCTGTGTTAGGCTTTCATATCCCGGGCAGATTTGATAAAGTGCTCAATATTGAAGAATGTTTCTTGCAGGCAGAACCATCGAATAGTATCCGAAACTTAGTTAAAGACTTAGCTCTTGAAGCAAATATCTCATTTTACAACTCTCGAACACACGAGGGAGTGCTTCGAAATTTAATTGTACGAAATACTTCAAGGGATGAATGGATGGTTGTTTTATCTATGACAACCTATTTATCCGAATTTATCGAAAATCTGTCAAACAAATTTCAGCATCTGTTTCCACAAATTAAATCATTTTACGTTGCCATTAATCAAAAACGAAATGATACATTAGAAAACGTAGAGTTGTTGCTTATTTATGGTAAACAGAAATTGGAAGAATATATTTTGGGATACAAATTTTTAGTCAGTCCCAGAGCCTTTATGCAAATCAACATACCTCAAACCGAAAATCTTTATTCAAAAATTATCGAATGGGCTCAATTTTCAGGTAATGAGATAGTTTACGACCTATATTGTGGCATTGGAACCATTGGCATAATTGTAGCTCCGCATGTTCGTCATGTAACAGGTATAGAGTATGTTCAGGATGCTGTAAATGATGCACAAGAAAATGCCAATTTAAATTGGAGAAATAATACAACATTTATAGCCGGTGATGTAAAAGAAGTGCTTAAAAGCATTAAAATACATTATAAACCAGATGTAGTTATACTTGATCCACCTCGTTCGGGGATTCATGTCGATGTAATCAGCGAATTGTTGCAATTAAAACCCGAAAAAATCATATATGTAAGTTGTAATGCCTCCACACAAGCTCGCGATATTCAGATGTTAAGCAGCCAATATAAGGTAGTTCAATATCAACCTTTCGACATGTTTCCGCATACCAGCCATGTTGAAAATATGGCTTTGCTCAAATATTTTTCAACAAAATAATATTGCCTTAAACGACTTATATCGCTGTTATTCTGAATGTTACAATTTTTTATTAACAGATATTTCTCTTAAAAAAAATTAATTCATTTATTCAATTATAAATATTCTATACTTTTGCATAGATAACCAAAACATTTTAGTTATGAAAAAATTAAGTATTTTATTTTCATTAATGTTTGTTGTAACATTATTGCTAAATGCACAGGAAGAACTTAAAAACAAAAAGGGAGAAATTATATTGCCCGAAGCAGGAGATTATGCAATAGGTATCGATGCATCGCCTATTTTCAATTTTTTCGGAAATTTTATTAAAATTAATCAAGTTGCGCCGTTTGCAGATCCAAGTTCATGGAATTTTGTAGACAATACCAATGCTATCTATGCAAAGTATTTTGTTGACAATCAAACTGCTTATCGTGCCGTTGTTCGAATAGGTGTTGTTAACACTTCCGATAAAGAATATGTTATTCAAGATGGACAAAGCGATCCATTGGTTGTTGTTGAAGACAAAGCCAGGTATTCTAATAAAAATATCATTTTAGGGGCTGGCATCGAAAAACGTCGTGGCAAAACCCGTTTGCAGGGTTTCTATGGTGGCGAAGCATTTTTAATGTTCGGTGGTTCATCGGCTAAATATGAATACGGAAATGCTTTTTCCAGTTCTAACACAACTCCATCTATGACAAATTTCAATCCTGCCGATCCCAACGTGTTAGCTCCCAGTGCTCGTATTTTATCGAAGAAAACTGGAGGCACTTTGGGCTTAGGAATTCGTGCTTTTGTTGGTGTAGAATACTTTATTTTGCCTAAGATATCGGTTGGTGGTGAATTTGGTTGGGGTTTAGAAATTAATGCACAGGGCGACGGAAAAACCGAAGTAGAAAGCTGGGATATAGCAAACAATACTGTTAAAAAAGTAGAAACCAAAGTTGGTGGTGGTGGTAGATTTGGTTTTGATACCGACAATTTTGGAGGTAATATTTATATGATGTTTCACTTCTAAAAAACATACAGTAATTTTTTTTCAAAAAGGCTGTCTATTTGGGCAGCCTTTTTTATTACCTTTGCCTGTATATGAAACTTTTTTGCTATATTCCGATTCTTTGGTTGTTGTTGCCATCATGTGCCAGTCAATCGCCTTTATCGGGAGGCGATCGCGACAACGAGCCTCCGAAACTTATTAAAGCCAATCCACCACATCAAGCTACAAGTATTTACCCTAAACAACTCGATTTTGAATTCAATGAGTTTATTCAGCTGCGATCGCTCAATCAAAAATTACTGATTTCGCCGCCCTTAAAATACCCCGTTCAAATAAAAATAAAACCTAAAGGTTTTTCGTTGATCATTCAGGATACATTGATAGACCAAACAACTTATCAGTTTTATTTTGCCGATGCTATTGTCGATCTAAACGAAGGTAATCCACTTAACAACTTTACGTATGTTTTTTCGACTGGAAATCAAATTGATTCAATTTCAATTAAAGGTCAAATACTCGATGCTATTTCATTAAAAGCCGAGTCGCAGTTTACAGTTTGTCTTTATTCCGATACATCCGATAGCGTCGTATTTAAAAAAAATCCCAGTTATATTACACGTACCAATAGCGATGGTTTTTTTACATTTAACTTTGTAAAAGAAGGTTTGTATAAGGTGGTTGCTTTTTCAGATAAAAACAACAATTATCGATTTGATCCGAATACCGAAAAAATTGCTTACCTTGATACTCTTATTGATATAAAACAACATTGCGATAGTATTTATTTGTATTCTTTTTTGGAACACCGAATTAAACCATTTATAAAAAAAACCGAGCGCAAAGTTCCATATAAAGCAACCATTATATTTAACATTGCATTGGAAGAAGCACCAAAGATAGAGCACAGTACTGCCAGTATATATCAGAAAATTTTAAGCAAAAACAACGATACGTTGGAATTATTTTTTGCCGATTCTATTCAATTTCAAAAAGATTCAATATTTGTAGATATTACTTATCTTCGCTATGATAGTTTGCTCCGAAAAAGTTATGTTAAAGAAACAAAAGCACTGGTTTTAGAGACCTCAAAAGCAAAACATATTGAAACAAACAGAACAAGATATTATTTACCCATAAGAAATAACACATTAATTTCGTCTAAATCGCTTCTTTATATTCGTTTTTTTGAGCCGACTTTACTTACCAACCATCACATTTCGCTATGGTTACATATACGCGATAGCATGTATCAGCAAATTCCAATAACGGTTGAATCAGATTCTACTAACCCTTTGCAATATAGCATTAACTGTTCGTTGCTAGACGGGAAGAAATATCGCTTAATATTAGATTTTTCAAACTTGCGTTCGTATTACTACAAACATTATTCTTCCGATACTATCGAATTTAGCACATACGAGAGAGAAAATTATGGTATGCTCAAATTAAGTTATCAATTGCCCGACGAAAATTCTTCTTATCTTTTTGAATTGCTAAACGATAAAAATCAGGTTTTGTACAGCTGGATTAATGAGTCATCACGTCAAAAAATTATTGAGTATTTATTACCGGGCAATTATTCTATTCGTTGTATTAGAGACGATAATCGGAATGGCAAATGGGATAATGGTTTTTACATACTTAAACGTCAACCCGAAAAAGTTTACACATATCCCGAAACGCTTCAGTTACGTGCAAATTGGGATATGGAAATAAAGTGGGTATTAAATCAATAATTAAAAAAATGATTATCTTTTTCCGTTGTAAGCCCATTTAAGGTATATAGCTCCCCAGGTAAAACCTGCTCCAAATGCGGCTAAAATGATATTATCGCCTTTTTTAAGGCGTGGTTCCCATTCGTGCAAGCAAAGTGGCAATGTTGCTGCAGTAGTATTTCCGAATCTTTCGATGTTAATCATTACTTGATCTTTGCTTATACCCATGCGATTAGCAGTGGCTTCGATAATGCGCATATTGGCCTGATGTGGTACAAGCCATGCAAGATTTTCGGGTGTTATGTTGTTGCGTTTCATAATTTCTACGCTTACGTCTGCCATTTTCGAAACAGCCCATTTAAAAACGGCTTGACCTTCTTGATAAATAAAATGTTCGCGTGCTGCTACGGTTTCAAACGATGCTGGTTTTACCGACCCACCTGCTTTTTGGTGTAAATGTATCCTACCTACACCGTCCGATTGTAAAATTTCATCTATTATACCTACATCTTCTGTTGTGGGTTCGAGCAAAACGGCTCCAGCTCCATCACCAAAAATGGGGCATGTTGTTCGATCGGTATAATCGACAATAGATGACATTTTTTCGGCACCAACAACAACAACTTTTTTATAACGTCCGCTTTCGACAAATTTACTGGCAGTAGATAACGCATACAAAAAACCACTACAACCAGCATTCAAATCGTAGCTAAAAGCATTCTTTATTCCCAGCTTATCAGAAATTACATTGGCAGTTGCGGGGAATTGCATATCGGGTGTAACGGTTGCACAAATAAGTAAATCTACTTCTTCGGGATTGGTTTGTGTTTTTTCGAGCAATTGCTTCACAGCAGCTGCTCCCAAATCGCTTGTTCCCTTACCAGCTTCGCGAAGAATACGACGCTCTCGGATACCAATACGAGTCATAATCCACTCGTCGCTCGTATCAACCATTTTACTTATTTCTTCGTTGGTTAGAATATATTCGGGCAAACTTGCGCCAACACCTTTTATAGCTGCTCTAATACGATTCATTATTAAAATGCTTCTTTTAATTTTTCAACTAATTGTGCTTTTATCACTTTATGTGTATGCAAAATCATATTCATTATTGCCTTTGCTGTAGAAGCACCATGACCTATGATGACCGTTTTGTTGATACCTAATATTGGGGTTCCTCCGTAGTTCTCGAAATTAAATTTATCGAAATACTCATCAATCATGTTTCGTTTTTTCAACAACCAATAAAATCCTTCGGACATTTTAAGAATAACATTGCCAACAAACCCATCGGTAATGATTACATCTGCTTTATTTTTGAAAATATCGTAACCTTCTATATTACCAATAAAATTAAACTGATCTGTTCCGGACATCATTTCGTAAGTAGCTTTGGCCAGAAGATTGCCTTTTTCGGGTTCTGAGCCAATATTAAGCAATGCTACGCGAGGATTGTTTATGCCCAATACAAACTGTGCATATTTAGAAGCTATAATAGCATACTGAAATAGCACATCGGGTTTACAATCTGGATTTAAGCCCACATCGGCAATAAGTGCATTCGATCCATCGGGACGGGGAATAGTAGAACCAATACACGGACGCATGATGCCTTCGATGGCTTTTATAACGTGCATTGCCCCTACCATCATAGCACCTGTACTACCGGCACTTGCAAATCCCTGAATTTCGCCTGATTTAAGGTGTTTAAACCCAACAACAATAGATGAATTGGGCTTTTGATTAAAGGCAGTAGCTGGCGAATCGGTCATTTCTATTACTTCGGTAGTTGGAACAATTTCAATCCGTTCTTTTACCGAAGCATAATCTTTTAAAAAAGATTGAATAGGTTCTTCCTTTCCGTACAATACCAGTTTAACATCCGATGGCAAATGCTCCAATGCCATTATCGTTCCCTGCAAAGGAATTAGGGGAGCGTAATCACCCCCCATGATATCAATTCCCAGCTTCATGCAATACGTTTAATTAAACAGCAACTTCTTTATCTATGGCTTTTTTGCCGCGATAATACCCACATTCGGGGCATACATGATGGTACACAATGGTTGTACCACAGTTTGAACAAGTTGCTAAAGCAGGCAAAGATGCCTTGTAATGGGTTCTTCTTTTGTCTCTCCTTTGTTTGGAGTGTTTTCTTTTCGGATGTGGCATGTTCTATAATTTTTTAATTTAACAATCCTTTAAGTACGTCCCAGCGGGGATCGTTTGGCGTGTCCTGAATCATATACTCTTTCAAACGCCGAATCATATCTTCGTTACACAAACTATTTCCGTGTTCATCGTCGGCATGAACTTTTCTCATAGGGATAGAAAATACCAGCGCTTCGTAAACATACGGAGCTAAGTTTATCTCAGTCGATGATTCGGGCATGTAAATAATGTCGTCGTCTTCGGTTGGTCCATCTTCGAGTTTAATAACTAAATGATATATAAAATTGATGGGTAATGTTAATTCATCGGTACAACGATCGCATTCCGACAAAACATTCCCACTTATATGTATTTCAATGTCAAAAATTCGATTATTCTTAAATACATTTACATGAGCATGAGCATGAGCATCGAGCAAATCATGGTACTCAAAAAAATCTAAAAAATCTTTGTTTACATCATAATCAAACTGATGCAAACCGTCTTTTATCCCTTTTACATATACAATATATTCGTTGAGTGTATTCACCCGTCGAAAAAATTTTTGCAAAGGTATAGAATTTATTTATTAAAGACAACCACTTAATTGATAAAATTTAACCCGTTTTATGCAATAAATATTGCTAAGGTTGAAAAATTGTTTGCTCCTTTTTTCTAAAATTCAACAAAAAGCTTTATTTATAGCAATTTTATTGTAGCAGATGTATGTTTTTTACTCAATTACCTGTAACTTTATCCAATTCTAATCGTCTTATGTAGAGATTTGAGTTTATGACTACCGACGACTACAATAAAACCGTCGATTTATACGCCGATGCTCTTTATCGTTTTGTATTAAAAAATATTAAAAATAAAGAAAAGTCCGAAGACATTGTGCAGGATAGTTTCGAAAAATTATGGAAAAATGCTCATAAAATAGATGTTTCTAAAGCCAAATCATATCTTTTTACCACTGCATATCATCAGATTATCGATATTGTAAGGAAAGAAAAACATGTAACACCGATGGAACCAGAACACGAACATCTTCATTTTTATACTTCGTCGAACCCTGATGTACAAGAAATTCTTCACAAAGCCATAGATCAATTGCCCGCTGTTCAGAAGGCTGTAGTTTTGCTGCGCGATTATGAAGGCTATTCGTACGATGAAATTGGGCAAATAACAGGTCTTTCTGAGTCGCAGGTTAAGGTATATATTTTTCGTGCACGCAGCTTTTTGAAAAATTACATTGGACAGATAAATGCACTTATTTAAATGAATCAATCCAACCTACATATCGAACAGTATATTATTCAATATTTCGAAGGCAACTTGTCGCCAGCAGAAAAAGATTGGCTTTTGTGTACCATCGAACAAAATTCCTATTATCGTAAATTGTTTGAACTTTACAAGCAAACATTTTTATCAAATCAAAGTATATCTTTTACCAGAAAGGATTTACTTAAGAAAGACCCGCAACAGTATATCATAAACGAGTGGGAAGATCGCTGCATACGCTATATCGAAAACGAACTCACTCCCGAGGAGCAAAATGTTTTTTTGTTGGAATTGCAGTTTGATAAAGATAAGCGTAATGTTTTTGAACAATATTTGCATACTCGTCTTTCTGCACAAACAAATACTTGTTTTACATCGAAAAGCAAACTAAAGAAGGATACCTCCTTATTCAACACCTTCGAAGAACTTTGTATTCAATCGGTAGAGAACATTATCTCTGAATCGGACGAGAAGTTACTTAAACAGTTTATCGAAAACGATATCGATAATCGAACAGTATTTGAACTATATTCTCATACAGTATTAAAACCCGATATAACACTTGTATATCCGTACAAACGTCAGTTAAAAAAAACACCAACTCACACAACGTTATGGCTTTACTGGACAAGTGTTGTGGCTGCTTCTGTTCTTATTTTGTTCTTGTGGTTTACTCAAAGTCATGAAACCAAATACAGCCTTCTGGCACGAAACAATATGCTTATTCAGATGAATTCTAAAACACCTTTGATTATCAATAACAAACAGCTATTTTACCATAAAACGACTACTCAACACATTATTAAAAAAACAAACGATGCTATGCTCGAAGATGTTATTAAACCTGAACAACATGTTGAACAAATTACTATTATAGACACAATTTCGGATAAGTTTGTTGCAGAAAAGCCTATTGCATCAAATGTTTATGATACGCTTCCATACGATGATAAAACCATAAAAGAAATTTTGGATAAATTGTTTGCCAGTGATCGTTATCATTATTTTCACGATTTATTATACCAAACAGCATATTCAAACCAACATTACAATTCAGAAAATCAAGTTTTCTCTTTTTGGAAACTACTTCAAAAAGGTTCTAAATATTTAAATTATGCAGGAGCAAACGTAAAATTAAACAAATACGATCAACCAGATAGAGTAAAAAAAGAAATAGCTATAGGTAGTCTGTATTTTTCTACTACAAGCCAGAAATAGGACAACATCAAAATTTTAGAATCTTTGTGTAACAAATTTTTAAGCCAAACGTCATACAACAAGAAAATAATAAAATATTGACTTATGAAAACAACATGTATTTTATTATCAGTTCTGTATTTTAGTATATGCTTGTTTGGGCAAAACGATACAACCACTATTAAGTGGAACAAAGGTCGAATTCTTATCATTACCAATAAGTCAGATACAATGGCAATTGACAATCTGGGCCAAACAATTGCCAAACCTGCCAGGCAAAAAAAATTTAAAAGCAAATGGGATGGTGTTGAACTGGGGCTTAGCGGGTTTATGACTGAATTGGGTTCTTTTGTTCTTCCAAACCAATGGAATTATTTAGATTTGAACTACCCCAAATCTATTAACTTTAATCTAAATATCGTCAATCAGTCGATTACGCTTATCGAAAAAAAAGTTGGTGTAGCAACAGGTATAGGATTTGGCTGGTATAGATATCGCTTTAACAGACCAACTTTATTGATGGGAAATTTAGATACACTTTCTTTTACGTATGATTCGTTGATAAAAAAAAGTCAATTAAACATTACGTATTTACGTATCCCTTTATTGCTCGAATTTCATATTCCTATCAATCAAGCGAAAGATAATTTGTACATTGCTGCTGGTATTGTAGGAGCATTAAGAATAAAAAGCTATGGCAAATATGTTTACTATCCAGATCATAACAAGCGCATCTTTAAAGACAATAACGATTTTTATTTAACTCCTATAAATTATTCGTTCGAATTTAGAATTGGTATCGACAATATGGGTATATACTTTAATTATATGCCTATGCCACTTTTCAAAAAGGGGAAAGGTCCGGAAGTTTATCCTTACTCTGCTGGTATTTCTTTTCCTTTCTAACTCAAACGATTCATTGAAAGATATCGGATAAAACGAATCGATGAATTTTCCGATTTAGAAAAATTACTTTTTTGGTGCAGCAAAGTCAAGCCTTAGAAATAGAGTTTTATACTGCAATAATTGAGATTAATTATACTTTTAGCAAACATCGAGAAAGCTACCTTTTGGTGTCTTTTTCTATTTTGCAACAAACACCAGAAATACTGTCGCTTTTAGCACCTGTAACCGATGATAATATATTTATTTTACCTTTCCATCTTAATAATCCAAGAAAGGCAAATATCAATGCTTCTTTAAAATCGACAATATGGTTGTTGGGCACTATTATTTTGGTTTTGGAGTATTTGCCAATACGCTCAACAAGAAAGGTGTTGTGTGCTCCTCCACCGGTAACAAGCATGTTGCCAGTATGTTGCGTACACAACCCAATCTGATAGGCAATATGTTCGGTGCAAGTAGCCAACTTATTTTCGATACTTATTGGATACGCTGATATTAACGGCAGGAATTCACGCTCCACCCATTCTCGTCCAAGCGACTTGGGATATTGCTTCTGATAATATGATAATTGATTTAGTTTTAAAAGGAGCGATTGGTTTATCTTACCTCTTCGGGCTAAGCTTCCATCTTTGTCGTATGGTAATCCTTTTTGCTGAGCTAAATGATTGAGCACCATATTTGATGGGCAAACGTCGAATGCAACTCGCTTTTGATATTCTTTAAACGATATATTGGAAATACCTCCAATATTCAGGCAGTATGTATATTCCGAAAAAAGAAGCTCGTCGCCAAGTGGAACAAGTGGTGCTCCCTGTCCACCCAATGCTATATCGAGAGTGCGAAAGTCGAACACTGTAGAAATGCCAGTGCGGGCGGATATAAAGGCTCCATTGCCAATTTGCAAGTTAATTTGCTTATCTGGTTGATGAAAAACAGTATGTCCATGCGAGGCAATCAGATCAATGTATTTTATACGATGTTTTTCGATAAACGCATGAATATATTCGCCCATCAGGATGCCATAGTCTTTATGTAATTCAGTTAATTCGTATCCATTAAGCAAATGTGCTTTTGAAAGTTTGTTTTTCCATTCGTTGGTATAGCTTATGGTTTCTGCATAATGGATTCGATATTGCCAACTTTTTGCTGTCCAAAACTCGCAAAAGGCAATATCAAGTCCGTCGAGCGATGTCCCCGACATAACCCCGATAACCCAATACGAACGAGTGGACATCAGAAGTAATTAACTCCGCTTTTTATGCCTTTTAATTCATTTATTTTGGAAAGAATATTGTTTGCTAGGCGACTTGCACCAATTCGAAACAGATGGTTATTAAGCCAATCGTTGCCAAGTATATGTTTCACAATGGAGTAATATACCAGAGCCTGTTTAGCTGTTACCACGCCACCGGCCGGCTTAATACCAATTTTTTTACCTGTTTTACTATAAAAATCTTTTATAGCATGCACCATAATATAAACAGCCTCGTATGTAGCAGCTGGCTCCATTTTTCCAGTAGAGGTTTTAATAAAGTCGGCACCAGCTTCCATACTTAACATGCTGGCGTTGTATATGGCTTCTTCGTCGGGAAGAGCACCTGTTTCGAGTATCACTTTAAGGTGAGCATTACCGCATACAGCTTTCAGAAGCGATATTTCGTCAGCAACGCTTTGATATTCGTTATTTAAAAATTTGCCTACCGAAATGACTATATCAACTTCGTCGGCTCCTTTCGAAACGGCAATACTGGTTTCGGATAGTTTAACCGATAAAAACGTTTGTGATGAGGGAAAACCCGCCGAAACAACGGCAATTTTAACATCTTTTGCGGTTAGGTTTCTTTTTACAATGTCTACAAAGTTCGGATAAACACAAACAGCTGCTACATTAGGACAATCGGGGAAGTGCTGTTCAAATTGGTTGACAGCATCGATCATACTTTTAATTTTGGTGTCATGGTCAGTTGTATTTAACGAAGTAAGGTCGAGTAGATTAAAAATTTGTTTCAAAACCTGTATATCATTTTCATGTTCCGAAAATTTAGCTAGTTGTATTATTTCCGATGCTATTTGTTCTTTGGAAAATTTCATAATGTTTTTTTATACAAATGTACATTAAATTTTTCAATTACAAACAGACGAATAAAAATCAAGCCCAACTTACTTTGTCGCTAAGTGTTCGAAGCCAAGTATTATCAAAAACAGGTATAGCGTTTATGGCGAGCGAACGCAGTGAGCGAAGCAATCCCCCCATTGCTAAAGGTCTCTGTTTGTCCGCCGGCTGACAAATGAATCAAACTCATAGAAAAGAAACTCGCTAAACCAAAAACTTAATAACCTGGAAGAGGATTTATAGAAGAAATGTATTCACATATTTTTTATTTCAGTAATTTTTTTTTCTGTAAAAAGATGATGAATGATTGTTTGTCGTGTTTTGCCGGGCATTTCTAACAATATTACACTATTTTAAAAAAAATCTCTCTCAATTGTTAAAAAGGTTCCAAAATCAAGCGTAAACATAGGACCTGCCTCTTAATGCTAAATTTTTCAAAATCAGAATAAAGCTATTTTAGCAGTTTAAGTTTTTGAAGTGCATCTTTTGAGGCTTCTTGTTCGGCATTTTTTTTCGAGCTGCCTTTTCCAGTGCCATAGAGTTGTTTATTGATAAAAAGTTCACACAAAAAACCTGGTTGCGACCTATTTAATGTAATTTCTTTATCAACGAATTCTATAAAATAATGTTTTTTTTGAGCCCAATCGATGATTTGACCTTTATAATTTGTTTCGTTATTGATTACAAATTGTAAGTCAATATAGGGGAGTAATATTTTATTAAGTACAATACTTTTTGTTTGTTGATAGCCTTTATCGAGAAAAATAGCTCCAATGAGTGCTTCCAGTGCATTGCCATAAATGTTAGAAACGACGGTATTGGCTTCGTTTTGCTGTTTGATGTGTTTTGGTATTTTAAGCTGAAATGCAATTTCGTTTAGCATACTTCTGTTTACAATTTTCGACCTTAGATTTGTCAAGAAGCCTTCGTTTTCATTAGGAAACTCGTAATACAGATATTCGCCAACAATCATGTTTAATACAGCATCGCCTAAAAATTCAAGTCGTTCGTTATTGAGCGAAAAATCTTTATTGTAATAAAGTGAAGCGGATTTATGTACAAAAGCCAGTTCGTATAATTCTAAATGGTGTGGATAAAATCCAAACGTATGATATAAAAAAACAGAAAGCGGATGTCGTTTTTTTCTGGAAAAAAGAGAAAACAAGGTTAACTATGCTTTTTAAATAAAATGCAAGCGTTGTGTCCACCAAATCCAAATGTATTGCTAAGGGCATAATTAACTTTTCTTTGTTGAGCTTTGTGAAGTGTAAGATTGAATTTAGGATCGATATTTTCGTCGTGTTCTTTATGATTGATGGTAGGTGGAATGATGTCGTTAACTATGGCAAAAATGGAAGCCAGTGCTTCAATTGCTCCTGCTCCACCGAGCAGGTGTCCGTGCATCGATTTGGTAGAGCTAATATTGAGTTTGTAGGCGTGTTCGCCAAAAACTTGTTGGATAGCCTTTAGTTCGGCAACATCGCCCAGTGGTGTAGCTGTTCCATGTACATTAATGTAATCTACTTCGGTTGGAGAAATGTTAGCTTCTTTCAATGCCATCTCCATTACTTTCTTTGCTCCCAGTCCTTCGGGGTGTGGAGCAGTAAGGTGATAGGCATCGGCAGTTAGTCCTGTTCCAACTATTTCGGCATAAATTTTTGCTCCTCTGGCTACTGCATATTCGTATTCTTCGAGCACTAATGCAGCAGCGCCTTCACCCATTACAAAACCATCACGCGTTTTGCAAAAAGGTCGAGATGCGGTTTTATACTCTTCGTTGTTGGTCGATAGGGCTTGCATAGCATTAAAACCACCAATGGAGGCTTCGGTAATAGATGCTTCCGAACCGCCAGTGATCATAATTTTGGCTTTGCCCAGTTGAATTTGAACATAAGCTTCAATGATGGCATGCGAAGATGAAGCACACGCCGATACTGTACAAAAGTTAGGTCCTCTAAAGTTGTATTTCATAGAAATATGACCGGCTGCAATATCGGCAATCATTTTAGGGATAAAGAATGGGCTGAATTTAGGTGTGCCGTCGCCTTTTAAATAGGCAAAAACCTCTTCTTCGAAGGTTTTGATGCCACCTATTCCCGATGCCCAAACAACTCCGGCTTCATCGGGATCTACTTTACTTAAATCGAGACCTGAATCTTTGATAGCTTCGTCCGCAGCAACCAGGGCAAACTGGGCATATCTGTCCAGTCTCCTGGCTTCTTTGCGGTCAATGAAATTTTCTACATGGAAGTTTTTAACTTCGCAAGCAAATCTGGTTTTAAATTTAGATGCATCAAAATGAGTGATTAAATCGGAACCACTTACACCATTTTTTAAACCAGTCCAGAATTCAGGAACAGTATTTCCCAATGGTGTTAATGCACCTAAACCGGTTACAACAACTCTTTTTAATGACATAAAACCAGATTAGTTCTTACTTAGCGTTTTTTTCAATGTAAGCAATAGCATCACCTACGGTCGAGATTTTTTCGGCTTGATCGTCGGGAATAGCAATGTTGAATTCTTTTTCAAATTCCATAATTAATTCAACGGTATCCAACGAATCAGCACCTAAATCGTTGGTGAAGCTAGCTTCATTGGTAACTTCATTTTCGTCAACACCTAGTTTGTCAACGATAATTGCTTTAACTCTTGAAGCAATGTCTGACATAGTTTTAAAGTTTTGGTTAGTACTTAATTTTTTTTGAGAATGCAAAGAAATAAATTTATCCCGACTTTTTCAAACTTTTTTTAAATTTTTTGATGAAATAAATAGAGTTTGTTTTGAAAATCAAACAATTAAACAGTATTTTTGCATGCATTAACAGGCGAACGATATGAAAGGCGTTGTGAGATTGGCAATTTTTGCTTCGGGCAGTGGATCGAATGCAGAGAATATTGTCCGATATTTTAATGGGAAGCATGTAAATGTTTCTATGGTTTTTGTAAATAACCCTCGGGCAGGCGTTATATCCCGTATGCAACATCTAAACGTGGCAATATATTTATTTAATAAAAACATGCTTTACGAAACTAATGAGATTCTGATGGCTTTAAAAAGCAATTCAATAGATTTTATTGTCCTCGCAGGTTTTTTATGGTTAATACCTTCCTCAATTATCGATGCATATCCCCAAAAGATACTCAATATTCATCCTGCGTTGCTTCCCAGGTACGGTGGGAAAGGTATGTACGGAGATAAGGTTCACCAACAGGTAATAGCTAACAGAGAAACCGTATCGGGAATTACTATACACGAAGTTAATCAGTTTTACGATAAGGGGCGAATTCTCTTTCAGGCTACATGCCCTGTATTAGCAACCGACACTATCGAAAGTCTGGCTAATCGCATTCATACGCTCGAATACTATCATTTTCCGCTTGTAATTGAGTCGTGGATTCGTTCTTTTGAGTAATTTTAGGTTTTCTTATGTTATGGTTAAGTTTTTGGTGATACGGTTTAGTTCTATTGGCGATATTGTCTTAACAAGTCCCGTTGTGCGTTGTTTAAAACAGCAGGTCGAAGATGCCGAAGTACATTTTTTAACCAAGCCAACGTTTGCACCGCTGGTGTCAAATAATCCCTATATTGATAAAGTTTTAACGTTAAAAGATCAACTGTCCGATACAATAAAGGAAATAAAAGAAGAATCGTACGATTACATTATCGATCTTCATCATAATTTGCGAACGGCTATTATAAAAAATCGCACCCGTATTCTTTCGTTCAGTTTTCCTAAACTAAATATTCAGAAATGGTTGCTGGTTAATTTTAAAATAAATCGCTTACCTAATGTTCATATTGTAGATCGCTATTTCGAAACAGTTAAGTTGTTTGATGTGCAAAACGACGGAAAAGGACTCGACTTGTTTATTTCTGCGGATGAAGAAGTTGATATTAAAACGCTTTCCGACTTTATTCATCAAGGTTATTTAGCTGTGGTAGTAGGGGCAAAACATGTTACCAAACAAATGCCATACGATTTAATTACTCATATCCTCAATCGTTTACCATATCCGGTTGTTTTGCTTGGCGATCAATACGACCGAATGGTAGCAGAAAAAATTTTACAGTCTTCAACAAATAAACTAATTTATAATGCTTGTGGGCAGTTTTCTATTCTACAGTCGGCTTCATTGATAAAACAATCAAAAGTTGTACTTACTGCCGACACTGGATTGATGCATATAGCAGCAGCATTTCGCAAACGAATAGTAAGTGTTTGGGGCAATACGGTTCCGCAATTTGGCATGTATCCTTATTTGCCAAAAGAGTTTTACAGTATTCATGAGGTTAACTATTTACCTTGTCGTCCGTGCAGCAAACTTGGATACAAACAATGCCCTAAAAAACATTTTCGATGTATGAACGACCAGCATGTTGATCAAATTGTAGAACACATTCGCTCGTTTTATGAACAAACCATCTAACATTGAAATCATGTCGCCGGTGGGCTCGTACGAAACACTCATGGCTGCCATACAAGGTGGAGCGCAGTCGGTTTATTTTGGTGTTGGTAAGCTGAATATGCGTTCTGCTTCAACACTTAACTTTACAATGGATGACCTGAAAAACATTATCGAAATTTGCAATCAACATAAAGTAAAAGCATATCTAACTGTCAATACAGTTATATATGACCATGAAATTTCTGAGATGCAACAACTCATTGATGCTGCAAAAGCCAATGGCATACATGCCATTATTGCTACCGACATGGCTGCTGTTTTATATGCTCGAAGAATAGGAATGGAAGTTCACGCTTCAACACAGCTTAATATTAGCAACATCGAAGCAGTGCGTTTTTTTGCTCAATTTTGCGATGTGATGGTGCTAGCCCGTGAGCTAACCATTGAACAAACCGCTAGTATATGCAAAATGGTGAAGGAGCAAAATATTTGCGGACCTTCCGGACAACCGTTACGTATCGAACTTTTTGTGCATGGTGCCTTGTGTATGTCTATAAGTGGCAAATGTTATTTGAGTTTGCACGAAAATAATCACTCTGCCAATCGTGGTGCCTGTCTTCAGAATTGCCGCAGAACTTATACCGTAACCGATAAAGAAACCGGTTATCAGCTCCATATCGAAAACGAATACATTATGTCACCCAAGGATTTGTGCACCATTCATATAATTAATACCATTTTGGATGCAGGAGTACAAGTACTCAAAATTGAAGGACGTGCGCGTTCGCCAGAGTATGTAAAAGTTGTTACTCAATGTTATCACGAAGCAGTTATGGCTTATTTGGACGGTACTTTTAACAATGACAAAATTAAACAATGGATGCATCGGCTTAAACAGGTATATAATAGAGGATTTTGGGAGGGGTATTATTTAGGACAACGCCTTGGCGAATGGAGTGAGAGTTACGGAAGCAGTGCAACAAAGCAAAAAATATACATAGGCAAAGTAACCAATTATTTTAAACAGCCTCAGGTAGCCGAAATTTTAATCGAGACTCATAGTTTGTCCGAAAATCAGGAAATATTAATTATTGGACCTACAACCGGTGTCGTCGAACTCAACGTAAACGAGTTGTGGGTTGACGAAAAACCTGCTCACATTGCTATAAAAGGCCAAAAATGCAGTGTAAAACTTAATAAAACAGTACGAAAAAACGATAAAGTTTATTTGTGGATCGATAAAACTTAGCTAGTGTCAGCATTGTACAAACCGATTAATTCTCTGTCTTATGCGTTCTGCGGATCCACGAGGGTAGTATTATTATACCCAGGAACAGGTAAGGATAATAGCTAACTAATCGCCATGCAAGGGCTAACAATCCGACAAATCCAACTGGAATAAAAACAGATAAATAATCGGAAAATACGACTTCGGCAAAGCCACTAGCGCCCGGGCTGGGCAAAACCAGCATCATAACCCACATAACAAGCTGGCGGGCAAATATCTCGAAGTGTTCGTACAGGCTTAAATCGTTTATACTTAAGTTCAACCCTGCCAAAAGCCCAAGCAAGAGGAAATTAACTACCCAATATCGTGCCGACCACGATAAAATTGTAGCAAAATATGCTTTTATCCAAAAAAGAAATGGTTTATTTTTTAGCTCATTAGATGCAGTGATAATATCGTTGCCGGTTTGTTCGGCTTTGTGTTGCCATTTTTTTAAAAATCGAAATTTAAAAATACTAATGATGATTTTCTTAAAACTCATAGGATTGATAAAAAGTCCGTAAGCAACGAAAATATCGAAAATTAATTTTAAACCATATCCGATAAAGGCAAAGTAAACATAATTATTGCTAAAACTACCATTTTCCGAAAAAAGTTGATCGGTACCAACAGAAAAAACAATAATTGGGAAAAACACTATAAAATAAAGCTCGTCTAAAAAAGCCGTTGAGAGTACCAGAGCTGTACTTTTGCCCAGCGAAACTTTCTCTTTGTAAATAAAATACGTTGCTACAGTTGTTCCACCAATAGCCGACGGAGAAATAGCCGATGCAAATTCCCACAGCATGATGATATAAAATATTTGTTTCCACGACAGTTCGCCATTGCTCAGTATCCGAAGCCGAATCATGTAACCTATATCGCGGAACACCATCATTAATAAAGAAATGAACAAGAAAAGCAGAATCATTGAAGTAAACGAAAAATTTCCAACAACCTGCGAATTCCAATCGCGATAGATAATATAGACAATAATAGATAGTCCTAATACAATAGGGAGAATAATTTTAACGGGTGATACTTTTTTTAATATTGATGAATCGATATTGCTCATTTTCGAAGGCTAAAAATAGATATTTTTCCTGACTTTCTCACTTTTTGATAATATTCAAACGTTTGAAAGATACTATAAATTGATATACATTTACTTATGTTTTAAAACTGATATTTAATGATTACATGATTTTTTTTATGCATTAGTACAATTAATCCCAAAATTGTCAATAATAAAAATTTCTAATGACCACATATATGAAATTTCAGCTATAAGTTGTTGAAGATAAAGATTATCTATGTTAAGAAAAAAACAAAAAATCATTTTCTTAGCGTAAGAAAATCTTACCAGTTTTTATGGATGAACACCAACAATATAAAATCTCCACCTATTTTTATGTTCTAATGACAATTTTGGGATTATTCTTTTTTTATTAACACATAATTAATAATAACTTAAGATATATGATTCTATTTTGCTAAAAAAAATGTCGAAAAAGAATTTTTTATTTTGTGCTTTTTGTATTGTTGGTTTAGGTGTTTACGCACAAAACCAAAACAAATCAGATAGCATAAAAATGAGCGGTTATATACAAAGTCAGTATCAGTATTTTTTTATACCGGATACAGTTGGTGCAACCACAAACTCGTTTGCTACTTTTTCTGGTGGAAATTTTGTAAATCGATTTACCAATCAACGTTTTACCATTCGTCGTGGTCGTGTTAATATTACGTACTATAATGATGTAAATCAAGCTCGATTTTCCTTTGATATAACCGAACGTGGTATGGCAGTAAAAGATGCATATTTTCAGTATCACGAGCCATGGCTCAAATCCATTTACATTAAAGGTGGTATTTTCAATCGCCCGTTTGGTCAGGAAATTGACTTAAGTTCGGCATTACGCGAAACACCTGAGCGTTCGCGTATTATACAAACACTTTTCCCAAACGAACGAGATTTAGGCTTTGCTATTGGGCTTGATAGTTTAAAAAGTATCACTTCCCTTTTCGATTTGTCAGTTTGTATGGTTAATGGAAACGGAACAAACTACGAAACCAACAATTATAAAGACATGCTTGGTCGTATAGGTTTTAAACTAAAAAAGGACGATAAATCACTAAAGGCAGGTTTTTCGTTTTACAATGGACAAATAAATCACATTTACGAACCTGTCGATACCATTGCTTCAAACACTAATACTAAATTTTATATTTATCGATTTCAGAATATAACTGATACAACAGGACGAACAAATAAAGGTTTTGTTGTACAACTGGACGAATCAAAAGCAGCCGGACGAATGGGAAAAGGCATAGAACGTCGTTATTGGGGCATCGATGGTGAAGTAAAATTCAATAGCCCGTTAGGACTTTTAACCATACGCACCGAATATATTTGGGGTGTGCAACCTGCAACTGTCAACTTCCGCGATGTAGAACAAGCATACATTATATATAGCGGCATGAATTCATTTAGCCCGTCCGGTCCTGTATTGGGTGTTGCATGGCCTATGTACGACCAACCTCAACCTTACAACCCGGCTATGGTTGTACCAACAAATAAATTTCATCACACCTTTGTAAGAAATTTCTCTGGCGGATATATTTATTTTATTCAAAATATCTTTAAAACTAACCACCAAATAGTATTTAAATACGATTGGTACGATCCTAACACAAAAGTATCAGGCAAAGAAATCATTTACGATGAAGCACTTTATTTTAACGACCCAACCTATATTAAGCCCTATTTGAGTCCTGCCGATATAAAGTTCGAAACATACGGAATAGGCTTCAACGTTGCTTTAAACAAACAATTTAAAGCAATGCTATACTACGAACATGTTGTAAATGAACAAGCTAAAATTAAACCTTACGTTGGCGATATTCGTTTGGGACGTATGCCATCGCCTGGTTTTGAAAACGATATAAAAGATGATGTATTAACCATAAGATTACAATATAAATTCTAATAATTATGAAAAACGTATTATGCATTGTTTTGTTATTCGCAAACTTAAATTTAGTTTTTGCAGGCACAAAATACTATCGTGCATCGTTTCGTGATGATCCTTCAACAACCATCGTCATCGGCTGGTGCGATGATGGAACCAGTACCAATGCAAAGATTTATTACGGTACCATTGATTATGGAACTAATTATGCGCAGTATCCTTATAATAAGTCTATAGATAGAACAGTTAGTCATCGAGGTATGAACAATCGCTTTGCCCGGCTGACTAATTTGCAACCCAATACATATTATTACTTTGTAATAAAGGACGATCAGGGTGTTAGTCAACGTATGATTTTTAAAACATTGCCCAACGATCCTAATGTACCCATATTATTTATTTCGGGCGGTGATACACGAACCGGTGTACCAATAGTTGAATTTGAAACCAGCGAATGTCGTCCACGTCGTCAACGTGGAAATCAATTAGTTGCTAAAATCCGCCCCGATTTTGTTGCATTTAGCGGCGATTATATACTTACTAACACCGTAAACTCCCAATGGGATGACTGGTTTGCCGATTGGCAATTGACACTTGGGACAAACAAGCTTCTCATCCCTATTGTACCCATTTTTGGTAATCATGAATTGTCCGAAGATATTGAAAAGTTTTTTGATATTCCCAATATTAATGCTTACTATGCATTTAATTTCGGTGGAAACCTATTTCGATTATATAATCTCAATTCAGAAATAGAGTGCGATGCTTCGCAATTAAATTGGTTTACTAACGATTTGCAGCTTTACTCCACACCTACAAATGAGCCATACTGGAAAATGGTTCAATATCATATTCCATTAGTTCCTCATGGTGAATATTCGCCCATGAGCTCACTAATAAGTTGTTGGGCTCCATTGTTTAAACAATACAAAGTAAAATTAGCTATGGAAGGACATACACATGTCCAAAAAGTAACCTGGCCTATCATTCCTTCAAATGCCAGCGGGAGCGATAACGGTTTTATTCAAAACGATACATTAGGAACAGTATTCTATGGCGAAGGATGTTGGGGGGCTCCACTGCGTAACTTATACACATACTACAACGCAAACCAAGCCTTTAAATGGACGCGGAACCAAGGCAAATTTACTGGTTTTGCTATCGTCAAGGTTACCAAACAAAAAATTACTCTTCAAGTTGTAAAGTTTCACGATGCTTCGGATGCTGCAAATGTTCAACAGGTTCCATTAAATGCACCACCGGCTACTATCCCAGCAGGTTTAGTTTACTGGACTCCGTCGAACGGACAGGTAATTGAAATACCCAACTATACACCACTTAGCAACAATGCTCTGCTCAACTCATTATCATCGTCGATGGGAACACTAAATCCATCGTTTAACCCCAGTACATTAAATTATACCGTTCAGCTGCCTCCCAATACCACTACAATTCCAACTGTTTTTGCCACACCTCAGCATTCTGGGGCTACGGTATACATCACACAAGCATCAAACTTACAAGGAAACCAGAATGAACGAACAGCAAAAATACGTGTTGTAGCCGAAAATGGCGTTGACGAAAAAAATTATACCGTAGAATTTATTTTAGCACCTCAACCGAATGCTTATTTAGAAAGCTTAACTGTAAGTCAGGGAACACTTGTCCCACCTTTCAATGCTCAAACATTTGCTTACAGTGTTACACTGCCTTACGGTACTACGATAGTGCCTACGGTATTGGCAACACCACAGGACCCACAAGCCACTGTACAAATTACTCAGGCAACATCTGTAACCGGAACAGCAACCGTTTTAGTTACGTCATCCGACCAGAGTACTCAAAACACTTATACCGTTGCCTTTTCAGTTGCGCCTGGTTCGGCAAACGAAATAGTATCGTTTACCATACCCGGGCAAATTGGGAATACAGTAATTAATCAGCAAAACAATACCATAACCGTTTACATGCCAGCGGGCACAAACTTAACTTCGTTAACGCCTACCATAATCATTACCGGTGTAAGTGTAAATCCTCCATCGGGCGTACCACAAGACTTTACTAATCCTGTACAATATACCGTTACAGCTGCCGACAATAGTACACGAACTTATACAGCTAATGTATTAATCGGTGCAACCAACAACGATGCTACACTAAGTCATTTATCGGTAAATCCGGGTACCTTGCAACCTGTCTTTTCACCAATGACCACCAATTATACCGTAGAATTACCTCAAGGAACTCAATCGGTTCAAATATTTGCACAGCCCAACGATCCGGCTGCTACAGTTACTATTTACCCACCACAAAATCTTTACGGCAATACCGCACAACGTACAGCGATGGTACTGGTTAAAGCTACCGATCAAGTTACTACAAAAATTTATACCATTGTATTCAATGTGTCTAATTCAATTCAAAACATCCAAAGCGACGAAGATATAAAAATATATCCCAACCCTGTAAAAGACAATGTTTATATAGAATTCGATCAACTAACTAAAGCCAATATACAGATTTACAACGGTTTGAGCCATTTGATTAAAGAAATTAAAAACGTGAACGATAACAACTATGAAATTGATATGAGCGAAATGCCATCTGGTAACTATTTCATTTTTGTAACGACAGAAAAAAACACCATATACCGCAAAATACAAAAATTATGAAAGGATTAATTGTTTTTTTGGTCTTAATACCTTTTTTTGCTTTCTCGCAAAATTTACGAGAATATAAGTTTAAGAATCGTTTGAGTTTTTCTCTCGATCCAGCATTTGCTCCATTTTATCATGGTGTAGCATCGGGCGATCCGCTCGACACTGCTGTTATTATATGGACACGTATAACTCCATCGGGGCAAGTAGATAGTATTTTAGTTGAATGGGAAATGGCTCTTGACACATTATTTTCCCAAATAATAAAATCAGGTTCTAAATGGACTAATGCCAATAAAGATTATACAGTAAAAGTAGATGTAACGGGGTTAACACCAAATACATGGTACTACTACCGCTTTAAAGCCTTTAATCTGTATTCTCTCATCGGACGTACTCGAACTATGCCCGCATACGATCAGCCATTTAATAACTTTAGAATTGCATTTGTAGGCGGCACTAACTACAACAATGGATATTACAACGCACTTTACACATTAGCTATGAAAAATAATGTTGATGCTATTGTACACAACGGCGATTATATTTACGAATACGAAACCAACCATTACGGAAGTCACCCCGATAGAGAATTATCGCCCAATTGGGAATGTATTACTCTTTCGGATTATCGTATGCGTTATGCCCATTATCGTCTCGATCCTGATATGCGTTTGGCTCATCAACAGTATCCATGGATTGTTGTTTACGACGACCACGAAACAGCCAATAATAGTTGGAAAGATGGAGCCGAAAATCATCAATCAAATGAAGGTGATTGGTATGCACGCAAGGCAGCAGGATTACAGGCATTTTACGAATGGATCCCTATTAGAGAAATTAATGATCCACAAAATCCAGATAATAAAATACACAGAACTATACCTATAGGCAGATTGGCTCGTTTGTTTATGTTAGATACACGTCTCGAAGGACGCATGGATCCGAATGGATTAGGTATTGACGACCTAAACAAAACCATTCTCGGTATAAAGCAATATAACTGGCTAACCAGCGAACTTTATAAAGCACAATATACCGATACATGTATTTGGAAAATACTCGGTAATCAGGTTATGTTCTCACCGCTTATGGTAGCCGGCAATGTACTTAACAAAGACCAATGGGATGGCTATCGATTCGAACGCCAAAAATTATTAAATTTTATTTATGGCTGGAATATTAAAAACACTATTGTTACAAGCGGCGATATTCATACATCATGGGCATGTGATGTCCCCAATCAAACTATTGGACAATATGGTCCAAATGGGCAAGGTGTTGGTACAGTAGAATTTGTTTCGCCTAGTATTACTTCGCCTTCCATTTCATTTGGTGGAGGAATAAGTGCAGTGGTTATTTATGCATTTAACCCCCATATTCGTTGGGTAAATCTGGAAAAACGCGGTTATTATATTTTAGATATAAGACCAAACAAAGTTCAAGCCGACTGGTTTTTTGTTAATGATATTAATAACTATGGAAATACCAACGAATATCATGCACAATCGTGGTACGTAAACCGTAATGAAAATTTTATTAGACAATCGTCGGTATTTACCGTTGCGCTTAATCAAAATGCACCATTGGCTCCATTTTTGCCTTTACAAACTATAGAACCAAATTTAATGTATAGTAATAACCCTTTACTAATAAGTCTTGCGCCCAATCCTTTTAATGATGTTATAAACTTACAAGTGTATTCAAAAGATGTTATCCAAGCTACACTCTCGTTATGTAATCTTAAAGGGGAACCTATTATTTCGAAAAATGTTACAATTGGATTACACGATCTTGAATACTTACAACTTCAAGTTCCTGAAAACCTAAATCATGGGACTTATGTATTGAACTTGCAAGGCGAAAATTGTTCTATTTCAAGAAAACTAATAAAACAAGAATAATATGAAGATTTTGTATGCTTTTACTTTTGTTGTACATGTATCTTTGGTGTGTGCTCAAACACATTTTACCATTCAACAAACAACGGGCTGTAATACGCTGCAATTGAACATTCAAAACAATCACCCATCGGGAGGGTACACTCCTAATCCATTTCTTACAACGGGTTTTTCGTATCTATGGGATTTTGGAAACGGACAAACCTCAACTGCTGAAAATCCTACCATAAATTATACCCTACCAGGAACTTATACGATTCACTACACATGTACCATCGATACTATTGGTTTTTACTTGACAGGTTTATTGGTAACTCAAGTAAATTGCAACGACCCATTCGGTGGGAAACCAGATCCCTATATTATTATTAAAGATGTAAACAACAATACCGTTTTTTCGACAGAAAATAATTATATTAACGATCAGAATCCACCTTACTCTTGGAGTTTTAATATTCATCTTACTGACCCTCCCTATTTCTTGTGGGTTTGGGATTATGATTCTTTAGATGCAAATGATAACTGCGTTGACGATTCGGAAAACCAGCCGGGTGTGGCAACTGTCATTACCCTACCAGCTAACAATAGCAGCACATTTGGCAATTCAACCCTGCATTTCGTTAATGGTGGGCTTATTTTTGAAGCATATTTTTACAAACCCATAAGTACTTTTACCGATAGTGCGGTGGTAACTATATATCAAGCCCCCAATGCACCCGTCATTACACCTAATAACATGAATTACTGCCTTGGCGAACAAGGACAACCTATGATAGCCACTGGTAATACGAATGCTACAATTAAATGGTACAGCGATGCTCAGCTTACCAATCTTGTTAATACAGGCAATACGATGAACGTCAGCACTACTCAAGAAGGCAACTTTACATATTATGTGGTACAAACCGATAATACTACCGGTTGTACAAGTTATCCGGCTACAGCTCAGTACTCTGTTTCTCTATTGCCCTCACCCATCGTACAACAAAACAACATTTCCGTATGCACCGGTCAAATGTTACAACCTATCACTGCACAAGGCAACTATCCCAAATTCTGGTATGCCGATATGGCTATGAATCAGCTAATCGCTACCGGCGACACGTTTTATTTACAACAGCAACAACCCGGAAGCTACACCTATTACGTTGTACAGAAAGATACAGTAAGAGGTTGTATTAGCAATCCTGTGGTAGTAAATGTTACATATATTCAAGGCATCGAAATTCAAGAACAGGTTACTCATGTAAAATGCTACGGTGAAAATAACGGTGCTATTTCGGTACAGATAACACAAGGCACTCCACCATTCAATCATTTCTGGCTGCATGGTGGCACATCGCTCAACCTGCAAAATTTAGAAGCTGGCGAATATGTTCTAACCGTTATGGACAATAATCAATGTTTGCGTATGTTTTCCATTTTTGTTAATCAACCCGATTCTATTCAAGTAGTACCTAATATTACTCATCCTTCATGTTACGGTGCCAACAATGGCAGCATACAATTAACCGTATCGGGGGGTACAACGCCCTACAACTATGTATGGAACAATCAGGCTAATCAACCGGAGATAAACCAATTACCTGCAGGCAATTATACCATAACCATTACCGATAGTCATCAATGTACTAGCCTACGAGCTTACACACTAATACAACCCGATTCCATTACTACTTCTGCCATCATAAATAAAGAAAGCTGCAATGGCAAAAACAACGGGTCTATATTGCTGCGTGTGTGGGGTGGTACTTCGCCTTATACGCTTGCATGGTCTAATAATGCTACCGATACGTTGATAACCAATTTACATCAAGGCACTTACACAGTTACTATTACCGATAACCATAATTGTACAAAAATACAGCAAATAAAACTCACCTCAGAATACGATTTTTGCCTCGATATACCTAATGTATTTACTCCCAATAACGATGGTGTAAACGACCAATGGGAAATTAAGTTTATCGAAATGTATAGCAATCCTACAGTACTCGTATTTGATAATACCGGAAAAAAACTATTCGAAAGTAATGGTACTTATAAACCATGGGATGGCACATCAAATGGAAGCAAAGTACCTATGGGCTCATATTTCTACATCATCGATTTAAAACTCGACGATAAACAGCCTTTTAGTGGAACCATCGATATTATTTACTAAAAACAACCGATTATGAAAAATATAGCATTCGTCATAATTTTTTTAGGAGTGTTAAACATACAGGCTCAAAATATTCTGAGCCACCGTTATTATCTAAACAATTTCTCGGTTATCAACCCCTCTTGTGTAAATCTGTACTCCGCAACAGTGGCAGGAATTTTTTCGCATCACCAGTGGCTTGGGTTGAAAAATTATCCCTATACACAGGGCATAGTTGTCAGCGGCGTGCAAAATGAAACCGGATGGGGTATTAGTATCCTCAACAATCGATGGGGTACCATGGGCAACTTAGGCATGAACTTAAACTATGCCTACCGTGCCAAACTCAATAATGATTGGAATCTTTCGACCGGAACCTCTGCCAACGTCAATCAATTTACGCTAAATCAAGTAAATTATCAACCAACTGATATAAACGATCCGGCACTTTCGTTTAACAAAGAAAAAGCCATACTACCCAATTTTAATGCCGGTATTACGCTGCACAATAGTATAGCACATGTAGGCATTAGTATTCTGAATATATTACAAAACAAATATAAGCTAACTATCAACGAAGATGACCTAAACAAAATGGTGCGTTTTTATGCATTACATGGAGCCTATTTGTTTAATGTAAGCAAAGAATTTGACATTCAGCCATCATTTTTAGTTATGAAAAACAACTATCAAAAAATCTTTTTCGATGCATCAGCAATAGCAATATACAACGAAAAGTACTCATTCGGACTAAGTTTTACCTCAGTTAAAGAAATGAGTGCTACTGCCGGTATTAAATATCAACAGTTTCATTTTACATACTCGTTTGGTTTCAATATGTTTTTGTCTTCGTACGTAAAAAGTTCGTTTCACGAAATATCGGTTAGTTATCGATTCAAAGAAGAAGGAAAAAAATTATTGTAATGTTTGATATAAAACAGATTTTAAAATTTTCTATTGTTTTTGTTGCATGCTTTACTTACAGTTTTGTTCGTTATATTTTATTTGGAAAAGTTGAATTAAAAGATATTCCAACGGTAATTGTAAACAAAAGTGTGGCTTTTACTATTGTTATTTGGTTGTTTTTCTTACTCAAATCTTATTTATCTAACAATCAAGAAAAACTTAAAAAAGATTTAAAACTCATTCAATCGTTAATATTTATTCACATATTTCTTTCTTTACTTTTAATCGGAACCCATCAAATAACTAAATTTTATCAAAACAATAGCCTGACTTTTACGGCAAATATGAGTATTCTATTAGGTTTATTAACACAGGCTACTTTTTTTACATTATTCAATAATTTTCGACAAATATTGTTATTTTCATTTTTGTTAAAAGTTCACTTAGCTTTTATTGGATACAGAAACTGGCTTACACCGGAAAATTGGAATGGTGGAATGCCTCCAATTACATTGTTGTGCTTTTTAGCTTTATTTTTATTTGATGTATATATCATCAGAAAAAAGAAGTCAAATAATTAAAAATATACAATCTCCTTAATTTTAATAATTTATTTACTTTTTAATAATCTTTAAAAACAATCCTATACTATAAAAAAATGAAAACAAAATTTTTTTATCAGCATTAATTTTATCCTTGTTGCTGAAAATAAAAGGACAAAAACGTTATTACAAAACACAAATGCACAGTCATACAACGAATAGCAATGGTGCTTATAGACCCCCAAGAACTTGTAAATAAATACAAAAACGCAGGATACGAAATATAACCCCCGTCAAATGAAAAGTACATTCTTTAATTACTATTTAATTCGACTTTAATTACCGATACAAATAATTAAATCAAGTTGAATACATTTTAATTGTGCCAATAAAACAAGCCTTTAAAATCAATTTTAAAGCAAAATATGGAATCCTAAAATTTTCCTGACTTTGTCACACTTTATATATTCAGATTTAGGGAAATTATATTCAGCCTAATTATTGAATTAACATTGCATACACTATGGTGTAGTGCCTGCATGATTTTTTATGTATTTGTTTATCAGTAAATTAAGTATAAAAAGTGACGAAGTCGGATTCATACAACCATATTGCTATTTTTTTCGATGGGTAAAATAGCTATTTTTGTTAAAAAAATATATTTATGAAATACTCTTTTTTAGTTTGTTTTGTTGCTATTTTTCTGAGTACATCTATCAGTAAAGCTTCGCATTACGATTCCATCGATGTAGTTCATTACGAAATTACTCTCGAAATAACCGATTTTGCCAATCAAATTATTACTGGCTATACCGAACTGAAAATAATTCCAAAAATTTTGCCGCTCAATCAAATTAATCTTGATTTACTGGAGTTGGTAATTGATAGTATTATGGTCAATAATCAAAAAGTTCCCAATTTTATTTACGACGATCGAACTATTCAAATACCGCTAAATCCTGTAGCCACAACATACGATACTATTTCTGTTATAATTTATTATTTTGGACATCCGCAAGAAGATCCCAGTCCTAATAAATGGGGTGGTTTTAAGTGGACAGCAAACAGTGCATTTAATTTAGGTGTTGGCTTTGCTGCTATACCACACTGTTTTGGTAGAGTTTGGTTTCCTTGCAACGACGATTTTGAAGATAGAGCCACCTACTCGTTCAATATTATAACCAATGCTGCCCTTAACCACTGGGCTGTGTGTAATGGTAAGCTCGTCAATTACACAAACACTTGTAGTGGCAAGCGTGTAAGTCGCTGGGAACTAACCGACCCCATTCCTACGTATCTTGCATCGGTTGCAGTAGGCGAATATGTATGTGTACGCGACACATTCGACGGGATATCGGGCAAGATACCTATCGAACTGTGGGTTTTGCCGATAGATACACTTAAAGCAAAAAACTCGTTTGTAAATCTAAAAACGATATTACAATTATTCGAATCGAAATTTGGACCATATCGCTGGCAAAAGGTCGGGTATGTTTCGGTAGATTTTAGCAGTGGTGCAATGGAACATGCTACCAATATTGCTTATCCAAAACTGGCTATTGACGGAACTACTACCTATGAAAAATTATATGCACACGAGTTGTTTCATCACTGGTTTGGCAATTTGGTTACGTGCCGCAAAGCCGAAGAAATGTGGATTAACGAAGGCTGGGCAAGGTTTAGTGAGTTTATTCACGACGAGGTATTTGCGGGCTATCATACTTATTTAAAAAATAAGCGAGCCATGTTGCACAATGTCTTACGATATGCTCATATTGAAGATAGCGGATATTTTGCTTTAAACAATATTCCCCAGTATAATACCTACGGTACATCGTCTTACGACAAAGGATCGCTGATGGTTTTAAATCTTCGTCAGTTTTTAGGCGATTCTTTGTTTTATTCAACAATCAAACAATTTTTAGAAACAAAAGCCTTTCAACCAATTTCTTCGGAAGAAATACGAGATTTTATAGCAATGCTTACCACGCCAGAAATAAACTCATTTTTTGATACCTATATCTTTACTCCGGGTTTTCCTCATTTTTCTGTCGACTCATTTAAAGTTGAACCTTATGGAACAACATATCGATGTATAATTTATTCAAAAGAAAAGCTGCGTCATCGAAATACACACTCAACTTATGTAAAAACCAGAGTTACTTTGATGGATAACCTCTGGAATATGTATACTGCCGATATTCATATCAGAAATGGTTATGGAGTTGATACCATTCAAGTTCCCTTCATGCCATCAGTAATTTTTACAGATTTGTTCGAAGAAGTTAATGATGCCACTACCGATGAGTTTAAAACAATAAGATCAACAGGAAGTTATCCGTTTGATAAAACATATTTTACAGCACAGGTGGTTAATATTGTCGATTCTGCCTTTATACAAGTTACACACAACTGGGTTGCTGCCGATCCATTTAAACAATCCATTCCGGGATTACTTATTTCAAAAGAGCGATACTGGGAAATAAAAGGATTACTACCGGCAAATACTGTTATTAAAGGAAGATTTCAATACATTCGTTCGAACAATTTTAATACAGGTGCATTAGATAATGAGCTTATTACGGGTAGTATTGATTCGCTGGTATTGTTGTATCGTCCAAATCGTTCGAGTGATTGGCAAATAGTACAAGCAAGTAGAACAGGTACCCCTTACACAGGATATTTAATAGTAGATACTTTGAAAACCGGTGAATATGCATTTGGCTACTGGAATTGGGAGCAATGGATAAGTATAAGCGAAAACTGTTTGCAACCAAAATTTAAAATTTTTCCTAACCCGAACAAAGGGCATTTTACCATTTCTTTTCCTTTTCAAAAAGACACACAAATAGAAATTTACAACACCCAATTACAATTATTATTTAAGAAAGTAATAAACAACGAAATATCGCATTTAGACGTTGAATTATCTAATCTTGCCTCTGGGATGTATTTATTATCCGTACAGTTAAGCAATCAGAAGCCTATTATGACAAAGTTTGTAGTTTATTAAATGGATGTTTTGGTGCACTTCTCGCACAAACCATAAATGTATAATGAGTGAAAAGAAGGTTTAAACTTATAGAATTTAGAAGAAGAATCGATAATTTCCTGTAAACGAGGATTGCAAAATTCCTCTATTTTGCCGCAGCGAATGCAAATAAAATGGTCGTGTTGCTTCGAACCAAAGGCTTTTTCGAATTGCGAGATATTTTTTCCAAACTGATGGCGAATGACCAGATTACAATCGAGTAACAATTCAATGGTATTATAGAGCGTTGCACGACTAATGGAATATCCCTGGTTTTTCATGTATATGTATAGACTTTCGATGTCGAAATGAGAGGACTGCTTGTAAATTTCTTCTAAAATAGCATAACGTTCGGGTGTTTTACGATGCCCTTTGCGTTCTAAATAATTGGTCAGAATTTCTTTTACCGATTCGATTATGTTATTATTGTCCTGAGACATAATTTTTTGACTGTAAAATTAATCATTTTATTTTTATCAATTCTAAATAAATGGCTCCAAAAAAATTTTTTAAGATTTTTTTTGATTTCATTGCGAATGATCTTAAAAGCCATTAACTTTAAGGCATAACTAAAAACCAAAAGCCATGAAAACTATATTTTTTGTAGCAGTTTTGCTTTTAGCAACCGTATTTGAAGTTTTTTCACAACACTATTATGGTGGTATCCCTGCTTATCCATTTCCAACCGAATACACGCAGCCCGATGGAACGGTGTTAACCATCACGATGAAAGGCGACGAAATGGTCAATTGGGCTGTTACAAGCGATGGATATTCACTTGTAAAAAATAAACAAACCAATGCATGGGAATATGCTATATTGGATCATAAAGGAGATATGGTTTCTTCGGGCATTATGGCTCACGATCCATCAAATAGAACTGCTTTAGAGAAAAATTTTGTCAATTCGTTGCAAAAAGGTTATCGATATAGTAACGCACAAAATCGTGCCATTAGAGAATCTTTTCCCATCGAAAAACGGACAAAGTCAACCAGCGACTTCCCAACTTCTGGAACAGTTAAAATGTTAGTAATTTTAGTAAACTTTCCTAACACATCTACTACTTATACTCAAACCCATTTCGACAATTATATGAATCAAACCGGATATAATTTTCAAAGTGCAACCGGCAGTTTTAAAGACTATTATCTGGCAACATCTTATAATCAGTTAACGGTAGTTTCTACTGTTGTAGGATGGGTTACAGCTCCAAACGAACACGACTATTATGGTCCTCAAAGCAAATGGAGTGAATTGGCACGCGATGCAATTGTGGCTGCTCGAAATGCTTACCCATCGCTCGACTTTGCTCAATTCGATAATAACAACGATGGCTATATCGATGGTATAGCTATTTTTCATCAAGGTTTTGGTCAAGAAGCATCCGGAAATACTAACGATGTTTGGTCGCATACAGGATCGGTTTATAGTTATAATTTGGTATTCAATGGTAAGCGTTGTGCTACCTATACTATGCAGCCCGAAAAGGTTGGGACATCAACCAATATGATAACCGTTGGTGTTATGGTTCACGAATTTGGACACAATCTTGGTTTACCCGATTTATACGATACCGACTACTCGTCCGATGGGATAGGAACGTGGGATGTTATGGCTGGTGGAGCGTGGCTTAATGGAGGACGTACTATCCCCGTTCATAATGCCTGGTCGAAATATCAGCTTGGATGGTTAACACCTGTTACGTTGTCTAATCCCGGAACATATACACTAAATACTTCACTTACAAACAGTACAGTATATAGAGTAAATACTCAAACCAGCAATGAATACTTTTTACTCGAAAATAGGCAAAAAACTTCCGGAACCTGGAATGCGTACCTGCCAGGCTCGGGAATGATAATTTATCATATTGACCAGAATTATATCAACTCTCACTGGGGAAGTAATTCTGTTAACGACGACGAAAATCACCAGGGAGTAGATATAGAAGAAGCTGATGGAACATTAACAACTAATAATGGCGGAGATGCAGGCGATCCTTTTCCAGGCACTACCGGAAAAACATCATTTACCGACCAAACATCGCCTAATTCGTTGTCGTGGGCAGGAACACCTACCGGTAAGCCTATAACCAATATAACTCACAGCAACGGAGTAATAACTTTTGTATTTATGGGAGGTACTACGACATTAAATGCCGATTTCTATGCCAATCAAACCGTTATTCAAGCAGGACAATCGGTTAATTTTAGCGACATGTCGGTTACTCCTAATGGCACTACTATAACTTCATGGCAATGGACGTTTCAGGGAGGAACTCCATCATCGTACAATGGACAAACTCCACCACCCATTACATATAATACGCCCGGCAATTATACGGTAACTCTTACAGTTACCAATTCGGCATCGAATACTGACACCGAAACCAAAACAGGATATATTATTGTAACCTCACCTCCACAATCGCAATGGATTACTCAATATAGCGGTTTTACAACTCAATACAGGGGAGTTTACGACATTTCGATTGTAGATGCTAATACAGCATGGGGAATTGCCATCGACGGAAATGGAAACCCTGTAAACGAGTTTACTAGAACAACTAACGGTGGACAAACCTGGACTATTGGTACTGTTTCGGGAGTACCAACAAATAACCGTATTTCAAATATTTGTGCTGTGTCGGGAACTAAAGCATGGATTGCTATGTATTCTAACACAGGAACGGCAGGCGAAGGTGGTATTTTTGTAACAACCAATGGAGGCCAAACATGGACAAAGCAAACTACAGCAAGTTTTGCTGGAACAGCAGCATTTCCCAATGTTGTTCATTTCTGGAACGATAACGAGGGCTTCTGTATGGGCGACCCCAATGGTGGTTATTTTGAAATCTATACTACTACTAATGGAGGAACTACCTGGACAAGAGTACCTCAAGCCAATATCCCTGCCAATCTTTCGGGCGAGTATGGTTATACCGGAATGTATGATGTAGTAGGTAGTACCGTTTGGTTTGCTACTAACAAAGGACGAGTTTACAAATCAACCAACAAAGGACAAACCTGGACAGTAACGCAAGTACCTAACTTTACTGATTTTAGCATTATTTCATTCAGTGATGCCAATAATGGTTTTGCGATACAAAAAGTTTATTCGAATAATACAGTTACCTCCATCAATTTTGCCGTTACAAACAATGGTGGCACATCGTGGACAACGACGTCGTACACTATGAGTAACATACCTCCTTTTGTTTATCTGACCGATTTTGATGCTATTCCGGGCGTGAATGGCAAATGGGTTAGTGTTGGCCGCACTTTCGATGGGATCTATGGAAGTAGCTACACCGAAGACTATGGTCAGTCGTGGATACGAATTGATTCAGGTGTACAATATATTTCGTGTAAATTCTTAAACAATAGTGTAGGCTGGGCTGGTGGATTCAATACTATTCCCAATACTAATGGTGTCTATAAATGGCAAAATTTAACATCTGTCGATCCAATTGAAGAGACCGTTAATGAAATTGTAATCTATCCTAATCCAGCATCAGAAAGTTTCAGAATAATAATTCCTGAAATATTCATTAACGGAAGCATTGAGGTTTATAATATGGTTGGTCAACAAGTGTTTACAGACAAAATCGTTTCAACGAATTTGTTTATCAACTCTAACTCGTGGGAAAAAGGAGTGTATTTAGTCAGATTTATGGGAAATAAAGGACATGAATTACGAAAAATAGTAATTAAATAGCAGGATATAAATTAGTTAATATTTATTTTAAAATTTTATAATGAAAGCAACTTTTGCCTATATTTTTTCGTCAATTCTAAAACGATTTAACAAATATTTTATATGAAAATTGGTAAATACTTAGTTTTTACGTTGGGTTTATCACTCATGGTTTTTTTGGTTAACAGTCAAAACGTTAACATTAAGTTTAATCAGGATGATAGACTTTCATTAAAGAATAACGAAAGTTATTTTGATAACGACCGTTACATTTTCTCGCTAAGTCAAATAAGTGGGAATACTGTGGTTAGGAGGAATCAAATGTTTGTTGAATTGTCTATTCCCGATGGCGTGAACGATGGTAAAATAGGCTTTCCTTCGTTACCAACGATTAAAAAGTTGATAGAAATTCCACTTGATGCCGAACCCGAAGTTTATATCCATTCGTACGATGTGGAAGAGATTCGATTAAACGATCTGGCTCTTGTATATCCTGTTTTACCGCAACAGCCATCTTTACGTAAGGATCAAGATCCCGATGCAGTCCCATTCTATAAAAATAACGATGCTTACAACGCTAACGATTATATAGAAACACCTCTTGTTCAGGTTCAAATTTCGGGTATTGCACGGATGAAACAAATTGGACGTTTGATTATTTCGCCCGTTCAATACAATCCTTACAATAATTCCATTAAAGTATTTAAAAACATCGAATTTACCGTTTATTATAAAAATGCAAACTTTTCAAAAACATTAGCACTCGAAAAAAAATACTATTCTCCGCTGTTTCATCAGCAACTAAAAAAAACGTTATTGACTGTTAAACAGAATCTCTTAAAAGATCAATTAACACAATATCCCATATCTTATTTAATTATTAGCGATAGGATGTTCGAAATGGTATTAGAACCATTCGTCAATTGGAAGATTCGTCAGGGTTATAAAGTTACCGTTGCTTATACAGATGTAATTGGTACAACAACAACAGCCATTAAAAGCTACATTACTTCGGTTTATCAGAGTAGCACTCCACAAAATCCGGCTCCTACGTTTTTGCTTTTGGTTGGAGATATAGCACAAGTTCCAACCTTTACAGGGACGGCAGGCAACCATCCCACCGATACATATTATGCTACCATGGACGGAGCCAGCGATAAAATTCCCGATATGTATGTAGGTAGAATGTCGGCAAATACTCCCCAACAACTTTCAAATATTATAAATAAAACGATGGAATATGAACAATTTACAATGCCCGACCCTGCCTATTTACAATATGCATTAATGATAGCCGGGGTAGATGCTACCTTTGCTCCTACTTATGGTAACGGACAAATTAATTATGGAAATCAATATTATACTAACACCTCAAACAATATTATCAGTCATACGTATTTATATGGAAGTGGTTCGGCTATAGTATCAAATAGCCCTCAAGCTGCACCAGCCATTAAACAAAACATTAGCGATGGTATAGGTTTTGCAAATTATACTGCGCATTGTAGTTCAAGTGGATGGTCAGATCCAAGTGTATCAACGAGTGATGTGCCCAATTTTACCAATGAACATAAATATGGTTTATGGATAGGTAATTGTTGTCAGAGTTGCCGATTCAACGATCCCGAATGTTTTGGCGAAGCTGTGCTCAGAGCAGCCAATAAAGGTGCAGTTGCCTACATAGGTGCATCGAACAATTCGTTTTGGATCGAAGATTATTATTATTCTGTTGGTGTTAAGTCTGTAAGTGCTAATCCTTCTTACGATCCCAATAGTTTGGGGTTTTTCGACCGTTTATTTCATTTGTTTAACGAACCTCCTTCCGAATGGTATGTTACTGCTGCTCAAATCAACTATGCTGGAAACTTGGCAGTAGAACAAAACGGTACCAGCACCACCTATTACTGGGAAATGTATCATTTAATGGGCGACCCCTCTTTAATGCCTTATCTGGGGATTCCCGCAACTTTGTATGCCAATTATCCCAATAGCTTACCCATAGGAGTATCTACTATAACTGTTCAAACAGAACCTTATGCTTATGTTGGTCTATCGCTCAACAATGTATGGATTGATGCGAAATATACCGGCAGTGGCAGTAGTGTTGTTTTGGATATAAGCTCTATTACTATTCCTTGCACCTTAGATATAGTTATTACCAAGCAGAATAAACAACCACACGTTGGAACTATTCAATTAGTACCTAACAATGCACCGTATGTTGTTTATACCAGTTATGTTGCAATTGATACGGGTGTGGCTCAAAATGGAAATGTTGAATACAGCGAGTCGGTTGATTTAAACGTTACCTTAACCAATGTAGGATTGCAAAATGCATACGATGTTCAGGCAACTCTAACTACCAACAATCCTCATGTGCAAATTACAAATAATACAGCCTATTTTGGCGATATTATGGCGTCGAGTTCATCATACGTAAACAATGCTTTTTCATTCGTTGTAGATCCGCTCATCAACGATCAAGAAACAGTTGTTTTTACCATTCATGCTAGCGATAATCAAAGTAATTTGTGGACTTCGACGTTTAATATAGTCTTGCATGCACCCATTTTACAAGCTACAACTGTTACCATAGACGATCAATCCGGTAACAATAATGGAAGACTTGATCCAGGAGAAACTGCTACGATAAAAATATTAACTAAGAATATAGGTCATGCAATAAGTCCTCAAGCTTATGGTTCTATTTCGACAAGCTCAAGTTATGTTTCACTTGTTAATAATGTAGATACCTTGGGTCAAATTCAAACAAATGCTCCTGTTTATGCTGAGTTTGTTGTAAATATAGAAGCATCTACACCTATGGGTACAGCTGTTCCGTTTGTTTATACTGCTGATGCAAACGGATATACTACAACTAAAAATTTTACATTAACAGTAGGTCTCATTGTAGAAGATTTTGAAACAAATAATTTTACACAGTTTCCATGGGATACCATTAATTATGGCGATGCTCCCTGGATTATCATATCGGGCAATTCGATATATGAAGGAAATTATTCTGCACGTAGTGGAGTTATCCCTCATGGCACATGGTTCAACAATAGCAAGTCCGATTTAAAAATAACAATAGTTGTACTTTCGCCCGACACCCTGTCGTTTTATAAACGAGTTTCGTCGGAAGAAAATTATGATTTTTTGCAATTTTTTGTGGATAATAATAAATTAGGAGAATGGAGTGGCGAAGTTCCATGGAGTCGTTCTGCGTATTACTTAAATGTAGGTACTCATAGTCTTTTATGGAGATATACTAAGGACTATTCTATTTCGCAAGGCGAAGATGCTGCATTTATAGATTTTATAGTTTTTCCACCTGTTGACCTTATTTCAAACAAGCCGTTTGTTTCAAACGATATTTTGCAAATGATGGTATATCCTAACCCTTTTACCGACGAATTTACTTTGTTGTGCAACGTATCAAAATCGTCAACATGTCAATTGGTTCTTTATGACCAATTGGGAAAAATAATGTGGCAACTAAGCTCATACTTACAGGAAGGCACAAATGTTTTACCTGTAACGCTTAGCAATTTGCCGTGTGGTATCTATCATTTTAATGTGATTACCAATAATCAAAATACGTCGTTGAAAATTACTAAAATTAAATAAAACAGCTTATGAAAAAAAATTTAGTATTTTTTGTATGCCTTTTGTCAATAAGTTATTATAGTATTGCTGCCAATTGGGTAGTTATTAATCCGGAAAAATCGATAAACAGCGAAATAAAACTGATTGAAACAAAAAATGGGTTAAAAAATAATATCATTCATTTTAGCTTGAATGCATATTGGCTTAGAGAAGTTCAAACTCCTCGTGGGCAGGCATATATTGTAGAAGCTCCTAAAGCTGCACGAATATTGAAGGAGGGGTCCCCCGATTTGCCCTTGTATGCTAAGTCTATTATTATACCCGATCATGACGAAATGGAAGTAGTAGTAGTAAGTTCAAAATTTATTGAAATACCAAACATCGAAATTGCTCCTTCAAAAGGAAATTTATTACGAACAGTAAATCCTGGCAACGTGCCTTATACCTATGGTATCGAATATCAGCAAAATGCTTTTTATCCGGCTTCGTTGGTTTATTTACGAGAACCTTACATTATGCGAGATTATCGTGGACAGGCTGTGGTAATTCAACCAATGCAATACAATGCTACTACTAAAGTATTGCGTATTTATACCGATATAGTTTTTGAAGTACGTTCTACAGGAATGCCCGGAGTTAATACATTTTATCGTACTAAGGCGTTAAATTCAATTGATAGAGAATTTAATGAAATATATAAACGCCACTTCTTAAATTATTCTGAAGCATCCAAATACACTCCTTTAAGCGATTTACCGGGTAATATGCTTATTATTTGCTACGACAATTTCATGTCGGCAATGCAACCTTTTGTAAATTGGAAAATTATGAAGGGTATACCAACAACTATGGTTGCCGTTTCTACCATTGGAAACACAGCAACAGCCATTAAGACTTATGTTACTAATTATTACAACACCTACGGTTTGAAATATTTGCTACTGGTGGGAGATTTTGCACAAGTAACCTCACCAACTGCAAATATAGGTGGTGTTGTAGGAGCAAAAGATAATGAATATGCTTTTATTGTGGGAAACGATCATTACCTTGATTTTTTTGTAGGACGTTTTTCGGCAGAAAGTACAGCTGATGTTCAAACACAGGTAGAACGTTCGATATATTATGAAAAGCTCTTGACAAGTGGCGATTGGTTGGCTTCTAATGTTGGAATAGCTTCGGCCGAAGGACCTGGCGATGATAATGAATATGATTATCAACACATTCGAAATTTACAAACCAATTTAATGGGATTTACTTACACCACTAAATATGAATTATTTGATGGAAGCCAGGGAGGGTTGGATGCACCAGGAAATCCAACAACGACAAACGTTTCGTCAGTAGTTAATCCTGGTACAGGTAGTATTTGGTATTGTGGACACGGTGGAGATACTCAATGGGTAACTTCCGGATTTAGTAACTCAAATGTAATTTCCCTAACGAATGTTAATAAATTACCCTTTATTTATTCCGTTTCGTGCGTTATTGGTCATTTCAACGCAGGTACATGTTTTTGCGAAGCATGGATGCGTGCCAAACAAACCAACGGACCTACAGGAGCAATCGGTATTATGGGTTCTACCATAAATCAGTCATGGAATCCACCTATGGAAGCACAAGACGAAATGGCCGATATACTGGTAGAAAGTTATTCGAATAATATTAAAAGAACATTTGCCGGAATTGGTATTAATGGCTGTCACAAAATGAACGATACGTATGCCGATTATGACATGACCGATACATGGACTGTTTTTGGCGATCCAAGTTTAATGATAAGAACGAAAAATCCAATGCAGATGACAGTTTCGCATCCTTCTACTATTACGCCAGGTACTTCAACATTAAGTGTTAATTGCAATGCTAATGGAGCATATATAGCTGTAACCAAAAATAACCAGATTTTAGGTGTTGGTTATGTTTCTAATGGTTCTGTTCAGATTAATTTAAACCCTGCTCCCAACAATATCGGCGACACATTGACTGTTTGTGCTACGGCATTTAATTATGTAACATATATTGGTACGGTAGAAGTAGTTGCCAATAATATTCCTATTGACGCACAGCTGTTTTCGGTAGTAGAACCTGTTGCCAATTATTTCTGTACGGGAGTTAGTGTTGCTCCCAAAGTAGTAATTAAAAATTTAGGAACACAAAATCTTACATCTGCAACAGTTAATTATCAAATCAACGGAGGTAACGTTGTTTCTCAAAATTGGACAGGAAATCTTACAACCGGAATGGCGGATACTGTTACACTACAACCCTTTGTTTTGTCAGCAGGTAATCATACATTCCGAAGTTTTATTACAAATCCCAATAATGGAACAGATGGTTATCCTTCCAACGATGAAAAAATAGTTAATTTTACTGTAACTTCGGCTAATATATCATTGGATTTTACAGCAGATAAAACAAATGCTTGTGATGCTCCTTTTACGGTGAATTTTATCAGCAACACTCAAAACATTTCATCGCTACTATGGGATTTTGGTGATGGTAATACGAGCACGAGTCTTAATCCTTCGCATACATATAATACATTGGGTGTTTATACGGTAAGTTTGATGGGCGATGCTGGTGTATGTGGTACATACAACGAAGTTAAAATCAATTATATTACAGTAGGAGCTCAACCTCCTCAAATAAACGATACCTTGGTTTGTCTGAATGCTAATGTTACATTGAATGCTTCGGGAGCAGGTATTATTCAATGGTTTGACAATAATTCATCATCACAGCCCATTGCGACTGGTAATACTTATCAGTTGCAAAACGTAAATCAAGATACTACTTATTGGGTCAATCAAGTCATCCAGAGTTTGCCGATGTATGGTGGAAATTTACAAAGTAATGCCAATGGTGCTATGTACACATCGGCATACGAACATTATCTAGTTTTTGATTGTTTTAGTCCTGTAACGCTTGTTTCAGTAGAAGTTAATGCAGGAACAGCAGGTAACAGAACTATTCAATTACGCGATGCCAGCAACAACGTTTTACAAAGTGCAACAGTTAATATTCCTCAGGGAATTAGCCGAATTACTTTAAATTTCAATATTCCTGCGCAGAACAATTTGCGTTTAGTAGGACCGTTAAGTCCCAATTTATGGCGTAATAATGCAGGTTGTTCATATCCGTATAACATTGGAAATGTTATATCAATTAAGTATAGCTCGGCATCAACCAATCCAACTGGGTATTATTATTATTTTTACAATTGGGAAGTAAAAGAACCAGATTGTATTAGTCCCAAAGTACCTGTACATATTCAAATAAGCGATTTAACACTGTCAACATCTTTTACAGATGAATCTGCACCTAATATGAATGATGGTACAGCATCGGTAACTGCTACCGGCAACGGACCTTTTACTTATCTTTGGAGTACGGGGGCTAATACTTCATCTATTTCTGGCTTAACAGGGGGAGTTTATTATGTTACAGTTACTGATTTCTATGGTTGCACAAAAACAGATTCTGTTACCGTTGGTATTTTAAATTATATTGCATCGGAAGGAATTGAAAAACCATCGATTTATCCCAATCCTTCTAACTCTTTTTTGTACATATCTTATAGTAACACAGGAGAAACGATTATCGAATTATATGATATAAGTGGCAAACAGTTATCAACTACTATCTTAAAAACAAATGCCAATTTAATCAAAGTTGATATTAGCTACCTGCCAAAAGGTGTTTATACTATCAAAATGTCAAATAATTCAGGTGTAAACTATTATAAGTTTGTAAAACAATGATTCATCCTTGACGTATGGCACCAGTGGTAAAATCAAGTTCCGAACCGTATAGGCTGTGTGGAATTAAATAAACCATAAGTGTAACTATACAAGCAATAAGGTACCACCTAGTTTGGTGGTACTTTTTGTATAAAAACCATGCTATTATCCAAACAAGAAAGCTTAATAAAATTTTATTGTCGGTAAGGTCGTAGCCATAAGGAAATCCAGCCCAAAATTCATTGAATGCAAATTTTTGAACAATGGGACCTAAAACAAATCCACCAATAAAAATAAACAGAATGGTAAGTTTTGCCCAAAAATGTGTGTTTGTGTATTTGTTAATAGTTATGATGCCTGTATAGTTGGAGAGCAACATGCCACCAAACATAAATAAAATGTGCAAAATTAATATCCATGAAGGAACAGCACCTTTGTATCGAACCACAACATCGGTTTTATTTAGATAAACTATTTGTTCGTTGTTTTTGTAGAAAACCGAATATGCATATTTCCCAGCAGGTGGCAAATCAGGCAATTGAACTACATAAGCATTATTTAAATGTTGAAATGGGATTGTAATAACACTGTCGACAGTTTTATATCGCTTGTAAGATATATAAGCATTGTATCCACTCACATACGGGATAGATATTTTTTGTCCGCTGCCTATTTCTATAGATCTGGGAAGTTTATAGGTTATGTTTTCGTTGTTGATGGTAAGTTTCCCTTTTAAAGGATACGTAGGACCTGTTAAACGTTGAAAAACAGCGACAGCCACCGTTATGATGGCTGCAATTGTCCAAAGCAATATTTTTTTCATGTATTATAGAAATTAATCTCTTCTGCCAAGGAAAATAGCAATATAATACAACAATGTAGCTAACGAAGCCAAAGCTGCTACTACATAAGTGTATGCAGCCCATTTTAGAGCATCTTTAGCCATAGGATACGATTGGCTGGTGGTAATACCGCTATTGGTAAGCCAGGCTAAAGCACGTTGACTTGCATTTATTTCGACAGGTAAGGTTATAAAACTAAAAAGTGTAGTAGTTGCAAATAAGATAATACCGGCAAGCATAATATAAGGAAAAGTTTCGAGCAATATGATGCCCGCTAATAAAACCCACTGTACCCATTGTGATGCAAAGCTTACCACCGGCACCAGTGTCGAACGCATTTCGAGAAAAGCATACGCATGAGCATGCTGTATAGCATGTCCACATTCGTGAGCAGCTACGGCAGCTGCAGCAACATTACGTCCATTGTAAACTTCGGGACTAAGGTTCACCGTTTTATTAGCAGGGTTGTAATGATCTGTTAAGTGTCCGGGTACAGAAACTACTTTTACATCGGTAATTCCATGATCACGCAACATTTTCTCGGCAACTTCTCGTCCGCTTAATCCATAATTAGTAGGGATTGAAGAATATTGACGAAAACGACTTTTAAGCTGGTAGCCAATAAACCAGCTAATTAACATAAAAATACCAAAAATAATCCAAATAGGTCCTATTATCATAGTTTATTTTTTTTGCAAATATAGTACAAAAAAACGACCAAAGAAATAAGTACTGACAAATTGTCAACGTTGTATAACGATTTTTAAGAATTCGGAGCTCAGATTTGACCGTAAAAGACCTATGTAAATACCCGGTTTTAAGTCTCTAATATCAATTTCAGTAGTTACTGTGTGGATATTTGTTTCGTATATAATTTTTCCAAAGCTGTCGTAAATGATTAGTTGCTTATCTTTTTCCGATGGGCTTAAAACTATTAACTTTTCAGATGCAGGGTTTGGATAAACGATACAAGATGAAGGTTGAATGTTCTTTATAGAAGTAGCAGGATTGTAGTAGAAATCAACGGTATAAAACATGCCATTTCGATAAACTTTTGCAGCATAAGCTCTAATGTTTGAATTAGTAAGCCAATAGTATTCATAGCTAGTAGGACGAGTAATAGTGTAGCCAAAATTGAGCGATTCGCTAAAAATAGTATCTTGTATATCAATAATGTGTTTTACTCGTATGGCTTCAAATGTTCCATAAGGCGTAATAAGCGTACCCCAACCATCGGCAATGTGTTGGCGTTTAATAGTTTGACCAAAGTATCCGTAACCGGGGATAGGAAGTCCGTATTTAGAAATGGAAGAGTCGGATGTACCGTAGGTTAATGGAAGTTTAAAATACAGTTCAGGATGATCGTATTTAACGGGTGTTTGAACGCCATTAATAGTAGCGCCAAAACCTGCTTTGCGGTAATAGTTGGTAGCTTTTTTGTAAAAGTCGTAATAATCCGAAACTTCAAATCCTATGCCCATTGAGGGGGGAGTTTGGTTAATATATGCTTGATTAGCAATGAATACATTAAATACAACATTGTAAACTATGGGGGTTTGTGTAACAGGAATAATGGTATCGGCTCTTGAGTTGTTTGCAATAATATTACTAAAGTCCCATGTGTAGTTGTTTCCGGTAGCATTAGGATCGAAATTATTAAAAACACCTGATTTGTAATGTATGGTATCATTAACAGTAGGAAGATGGTTTTGTGTAATGGTTATTTGTGAAAATGTAAATGTTGAAAAAAAACACATAAGTAAACCAATAAGTGCCTTCATACTCAAATTTTTAACAATATTACAAAATATTCAGAAAATGAAAAAAAGGCTGTTTAATTAAAACAGCCTTTCATTTATTTAATAATAACAAAGTTAGTCGTTAAATTCATATTTGTTAACCAATTCGTGCAACAGAGGTTCTATTATGTTGAGTAGTTTTTGTTCTTTATCTTCGGGGTTATTTTCATCGAAATGGGTGCTATTAAGGATATCGCCATTATTTTTGAGGTACATTTCGTTGCCTTCGATGTAAACGACATGCCCACCGGGTAAGAGTTGACTTAATAAAGTTTTTTCTTCTGAATAACGAGGTTCATCTAAAATAATTAAATCGGCACCACGGTGAACCAGTCCGTAGTCGAAAATGTCGTCAACATCGTGCATAATCAAGGCAAAATCTACCTTGGGATGACGCAACATGTTTTCTATGTTTGCATCATGGTCGGGGTTATTGTAAAAGTATTCGCCGTTGAAGTACACACCTTTACGTGTCAAGCTGCTGAAGAAAATGTTGGGCTTAATTTCATGTAATTTAGCATTGAGCATGTTTGCAAATTCCTGGCTTACATAGTTGGCAGCAATAATTGGTATTCGGGCGTTTTCGGGTCGTTTAAAGTGAGAAAGAATAATAATTCCGGGGACATCAATACTTCCACCATAAGCGGGTGCAAGGTGCATAAATACACCCGGTCCGGCATTGATTTCTATAATGCCAAAGTTACCTTCAGTCCATGGTTTAGAAATATCTTGAGCCAGCACATCAATACCTAAGCAGCGAACGTTGAAATATGAAGCAATGTCTTCGACTAATTTTACATTAAGTGGATGTATTTTGTCTGTAACATTAATGGATACACCACCTGCCGAAATGTTTGCAACACGACGTAAAGTAATACGTTCGCCGGCTTTAGGAACGTCTTGTAGAGTAAGTCCCTGAAGTTTTAAAAATTCTTTCAGATTGTCGTCGATTTTAATTTTGCATAAAGGCGAACGAGCGTTGTCGAGACGAATAATTTTTTTGTTCTCCTCTTCAATTAGTTTTTCGATGGTGTTAATTCCGTCTCCGTCAACATAAGCAGGAACTCTTTCTAATGCGGCAACAAATTTGCCGGCTACTGCCAATAAACGGTGATCGGTTCCGTAAATTTGTTGTTGTACTAATGCTCCGTCGAAATTGACACCTTCGTCTTGAGCGGCTTTTACAATCTTGCGAAATGCTTCCAGTGCTTGTTCTTCGGTTTCTATGCCGGTAGTAACACCTTGCCCTTTGTGTCCGGCAACGGGTTTAACAACAACAGGGAAGTTGAGTTTACGAACAGCTTCGAGAACTTCTTCTTCGGTATAGCAATTGGTACCTTTGGGTGTAGGGAAACCACATTTTTCGAGAAATTCACCTACCATATCTTTATACATGGTAAATTCGGTATCTTTTATACCATCGTTGTGGAAAGTGGTTGAGCGTCCGCGAAGTTGTTTTTTACCATATCCCCACATAAACTGATTCTCTTCGTATAGATAAATAACCGGAATATCGCGTTTTAGACCAGCTTCGATGAGTGAATACAATGTAGGTCCACCATAAAGAGTTTTATCGAATTTAGCTTGCAGTTCGAGCCATTGTTTCATAAAATCAAAACGATCGTCGTCGTTGGTAATAGCGTAGAACCAGTCAGAAACAAGATAAACAGCTTCTTTAGCAATTTTTTTGTCGAAGTATTCGATAGCAACTACATATTCATCGTCGTCTGTACTGATGGAATATTTGTTGAGGTAAAGATCGATATCCATTTTGAGTGTTTCGAGCAAAGTTTTGCAGAACAAATCAATTACATACGGAGTATCCCATTCGGCGGCTTTTGGGAAAACTTTTGCAACATGTTCTTTGAAAAAATCAACACTATCACCAACGGGTGAAATAAAGATGTTGAATACCAAAGCAGCGCGGTCTAAATAGTAATTAGGACCACTGTATGCTTTGAACTTGCTGACTTTAAAATCATTTTCGCGATACATTTTTAATTTTAACTCCTCAATTTTTTGATTTTCATAACCTAGTTGTTCTTTAATTCGTTCAATTAGCTGGCGTGCAGCTTCTAAATTTTTGTCGGTTTCTTCGTTTGTCATAGCTTTAAAATTTTTAGCAGTCAAAAATAAAACAAAAGTTTGAATTTTATATCTATTAAACGCTATTTTTTGCTTTTTTTTTGAAACAAAAATGGTTTACATTTGTATTATAAATTTTTAAATCTATAATTATGAAAAAACAACTATTATGCATTGGAATTGGAGTTGTGATGATTACTTCAATTATTATGGGACAAAACCAAAAACAGGTGTATGTTAAAGTTACACAACATGCTGATCAAACAAAATCTTTAATAAATGATCAGCATCAACAACAACCGTTTATTATTAGTGCTAATAACAAAGGAACGAAAGGTTTACTTTATGAAAATGGCTCTTTTGTTAGCCATCCGGGGGGAGGACCTAATGGTACAGATTTTAGCTTTTTAGATGTTAATTTAGGTTTAGGCTCTTATGGGTTCGGTCATGCTATTGCTAGCAATTATAGGGTAGCCGAAGATTTTGCTGTTCCTGACGGTGGTTGGACTATCGATTCAATGGTGTTTTATTGTTATCAGACAGGTAGTACAACAACTTCTACTATTAACAACTATCGTGTGCAAATATGGAATGGTGTTCCAGGTGAAACAGGAAGTACAGTTGTATGGGGCAATTTAACTACCAACGTTCTTAGTCGTTCGCATTTTTCGGGTTGTTATCGTGGAGATAATCTTACAAATACTCAACGTCCGATTATGCGAAATGTAATCAATACAGCTGGTTTAACCTTACAACCCGGTGTTTACTGGGTTGAATGGCAAGCCGGAGGAACTCTTACTTCTGGTCCATGGGTTATACCTGTAACTATTCAAAATGTTGCTATTACGGGTAAT
>CALGPK010000030.1 GCA_937960415.1 uncultured Bacteroidales bacterium
TTCCATTAGATCACAATGTTTACACTTTCGTAATTACTCAATGCAAAAATAATAATAATTTTGAGAAGTTAACAATTTTTTTCCCGACTTCGTCATTTTTTAAAAAATTTCGGTTTTTTAAAAATTTAACAAATCGACATACAGCGACTTATGTTTTTCTGGTTTTAAAAAAACTGGTTTGTAGTGTCTAATTAACAGTGTCTGTTAATAACTTTGGAATACCTGTGTTTTAATTAAGATAAATTGAATTGTCTTAGCCTCATGTTTGTAAGAGTAAAAACATCGCCGAACTTGCCCAAAGAATCCGTTCAAATAGTTGAGAATGTGCTATTTGGGAATAGAGTCAAGTAGCGTATGGTTCGCCTTTTGCCCAACATGGATTTAAAAAAGATGTATTAAGCAGACCCCCTTCAAAATTAACTGAAATCCCTTTTTAATAAAATAACCTATTGAAATGTAATTACATACCATATCGTGTAGTGCCTGCATGGTTTTTATGTATTTGTATATCAGCAAGTAAAGCATAAAAAGTGACGAAGTCGGGAACCGATTCTTTTTATATATTTTTCAAAAGTGTATGATTAATGTAGGCAGTACAGATAATAACTACGTTGAAATTTTAGACACGATAAGCGAAAAGATAATAATAAAAGGTGCCATTTTTTTAATAGCACCTTGCACATTATGTTTTCTATCGACGTTAAAAATTAGATATGTGTTAAGCTTCTCCTTTAGGTCCGCCGAAATTCATTGGAATAGAGGGAGCATCGACAATTCGAATAACACCAAATTGCGATTCGAACTTTTGTATATTATCTTTTAATGCCATCAGCAGTCTTTTGGCGTGCTCAGGTGTTAGGATAATTCTCGACTGTACTTTAGCCTTGGGCATAGCTGGCATTAATCGCACAAAGTCGATGACAAACTCGGAATTAGAATGAGAAATGATGGCAAGGTTTGAATAAATTCCTTGACCTACTTGTTCGTCGAGCTCAATATTTATTTCGCCTGGTTGAGGCAATTTTTTTTCGTCCATATTATTATTCGTTTATTTCAACATTTTTTTTGCGTAAGTTAATGCTTTCGAGTTCTTGCTTAGAACCAACAATCATACGTTGATATTCGCGCAGACCTGTACCAGCAGGAATAAGATGACCAACGATAACATTTTCCTTCAAACCTTCGAGTTCGTCAACTTTACCTCTTACAGCTGCTTCGTTGAGTACTTTGGTGGTTTCCTGGAACGAGGCTGCCGATATAAAGCTATGAGTTTGCAATGCAGCTCGTGTAATACCTTGTAGCACTTGGCTCGCAGTAGCAGGAATAGCATCGCGAGCACTTACCAGTTTTTTATCATTGCGTTTAAGTAAAGAATTTTCGTCGCGGAGTTGTCGAACTGTGATTATCATACCGGGTTTAAGAGTTTCGCTGTCGCCTGCATCTACAACAACTTTTTTGCCATAGATGTTGTCGTTTTCTTCGAGGAATTCGTATTTGTCAACCAGCATTTTTTCGAGGAACCGTGTATCACCGGGGTCTTCTATCTGGACTTTACGCATCATTTGGCGTACTACGATTTCAAAGTGTTTATCGTTAATTTTAACTCCCTGTAAGCGATAAACTTCTTGAATTTCGTTTACGATATATTCCTGAACAACGGTAGGTCCTTTAATGGCAAGAATATCGTTGGGTGTAATAGCACCGTCCGATAATGGAGTACCTGCTCTTACGTAGTCGCTTTCCTGAACCAATATTTGTTTCGATAGCGGCACCATGTATTTCTTTTGTTCACCAGTTTTGGAAGTGATAATAATTTCGCGGTTACCACGTTTAATCTTACCGAAGGTAACTTCACCGTCAATTTCAGCTACTATTGCCGGGTTAGATGGATTTCGGGCTTCAAACAGTTCTGTTACGCGAGGTAAGCCCCCGGTAATGTCGCCCGACTTACCAACAGCACGGGGTATTTTTGCCAGTATAGAACCGGTTTTTATAGTATCTCCAACATTTAGAGAAACGTGTGCACTTACCGGAATATTGTACGATTTTAATTCTGTACCATCTTTTCCAATAATCTTAATGACAGGGTTTTTGGTTTTATCGCGGGTTTCGATAATAACTTTTTCTTTGAAGCCAGTTTGTTCGTCGGATTCTTCGCGGTATGTCGAACCTTCTATCATATTTTCAAAGTCAATTTTTCCGGTTGCTTCAGAAATGATTACCGCATTGTATGGATCCCATTCGCAGAGCATATCACCTTTTTTAACTTCGCTACCATGCTCTACATATAGTTTTGAACCGTAAGGTACATTGTGTGTCATTAAGATGATACCGGTATTTTTGTCGATGAGCCTTAATTCGGTTAAGCGGCTAACCACAATTTTAATGTTCGATTTTTTGTTTTCTTCAAATGGTACGGTTCTTAGCTCATCGATTTCAACAATACCATCGTATTTAGCAATAACGTTCGATTCGGCAGTAATGTTGGATGCAGTTCCTCCTACGTGAAATGTACGAAGTGTAAGCTGGGTACCGGGTTCACCAATCGATTGGGCTGCAATAACGCCAACTGCCTCGCCTACTTTAACCATGCGACCGGTTGCAAGGTTGCGTCCGTAACATTTTGCACAAACTCCTTTACGAGATTCACACGTTAAAACAGAGCGTATTTCAACCGATTCAATGGGCGATTTTTCTATTTTTTCGGCAATTTCTTCCGTGATTTCTTCACCTGCCGATACGAGTAATTCGCCTGTTTGTGGATGATATACATCGTGTACCGAGACACGACCTAATATACGTTCGTAAAGCGTTTCTACTATTTCGTCGCCTTTTTTTACAGCGCTGGCAACCAAACCTCTGAGTGTACCGCAATCTTCCTGACTGATAATGACATCTTGAGTAACATCAACTAAACGACGGGTTAAATAACCGGCATCAGCAGTTTTAAGAGCGGTGTCGGCAAGACCTTTACGTGCACCGTGTGTAGATATAAAGTATTCGAGAACCGACAATCCTTCTTTAAAGTTTGCCAAAATGGGGTTTTCGATGATTTCGTTACCGGTAGCACCCGACTTTTGCGGTTTTGCCATAAGACCACGCATACCACAGAGCTGACGAATTTGTTCTTTTGACCCACGAGCTCCAGAGTCGAGCATCATAAATACGGGATTAAAACCGTCGCGATGTTCAGAAATTTGTTTTAGTACTAAGTTGGTTAGTTTTGCATTGATATGTGTCCAAATATCAATAATTTGATTATAACGTTCGTTGTTGGTGATGAATCCCATGTTGTAATTCATCATTACTTCTTCTACTTGCTGATAACCCTCTTCTACTAATTTTTCTTTTTCGTCTGGTACGATAACGTCTTCAAGGTTAAATGATAAGCCTCCTTTAAAAGCCATGTAAAATCCAAGATTCTTAATATCGTCGAGGAATTTGGCTGTGCGAGCTATACCAACTTTTTTCAATACTTTAGCAATGATATCTCTTAACGATTTTTTGGTCAATAGTTCGTTGATAAAGCCAACTTCGTTGGGAACAACTTCATTGAATAAAACGCGACCTACAGTAGTTTCGATGATATGTTTAACGGGCTTGCCGTCGACGATATCATCCACTTTAACTTTTATAACAGCGTGTAAATCAACTTTTTGTTCATTATAAGCAATAATTACTTCTTCGGGAGAGTAGAATGTAATTCCTTCACCTTTAACTTTTCTATTTTCAGTAGATTTGGCTGCTTTAGTAATGTAATATAAACCAAGTACCATATCTTGCGATGGCACGGTAATAGGTGCACCATTGCTGGGGTTTAGGATATTATGCGAGGCGAGCATAAGTAGTTGTGCTTCTAGTATGGCAGCATTGCCAAGAGGTACGTGTACAGCCATCTGGTCGCCGTCGAAGTCAGCATTGAATGCAGTACATACTAAAGGGTGCAGTTGAATAGCTTTGCCTTCGATTAGTTTGGGTTGGAATGCTTGAATGCCCAAGCGATGAAGCGTAGGAGCACGATTGAGTAATACAGGATGACCTTTTAATACATTTTCGAGAATATCCCAGATCATTGGGTCGCGGCGGTCGACAATTTTCTTAGCCGATTTTACTGTTTTAACAATACCGCGTTCGATAAGTTTTCTGATGATGAATGGTTTATACAATTCGGCAGCCATGTCCTTAGGCAAACCGCATTCATGTAGCTGAAGTTCAGGACCTACAACAATAACAGAACGTGCAGAATAGTCAACACGTTTACCTAGCAAGTTTTGACGGAAACGTCCTTGTTTCCCTTTTAGGCTATCACTTAATGATTTAAGAGGTCGATTGGCTTCGGTTTTAACAGCTTGTGATTTTCTGGAGTTATCGAGTAAGCTATCTACAGCTTCCTGAAGCATACGTTTTTCATTGCGCAAAATAACTTCGGGAGCTTTGATATCCATCAATCGTTTTAAGCGATTGTTGCGTATAATTACACGACGGTAAAGGTCGTTGAGGTCGCTGGTTGCAAAACGTCCACCATCGAGCGGTACAAGTGGTCGAAGTTCGGGTGGAATGACGGGTAAAATTTTTAAAATCATCCATTCGGGTTTGTTGATATGCTTTGATTCTCTAAATGCTTCAACAACCTGAAGACGTTTAAGTATTTCAAGTTTTCTTTGTTGCGAGTTTTCGGTTGATGCTTGATGACGCAATTCATAAGATAGAGCATCTAAATCGAGTTCTTTGAGTAATATGTAAATGGCTTCTGCTCCCATTTTGGCAACAAATTTTTGTGGATCTTCGTCGGGGAGCATTTGATTTTCTTTGGGAATGTTTTTGAGTATTTCGAGATATTCATCATCGGTAAGCAAGGTGTATTTATCTATTTCTTCGCTTTTAGCTATCCCTGGGTTTATGACGATATAACGTTCGTAGTAAATGATTGATTCTATTTTTTTAGAGTTAAGTCCAAGCAATGCGCCAATTTTATTAGGTTGTGATCGGATATACCAAATATGGGCTACGGGAACAACCAGCTGGATGTGTCCCATACGTTCGCGACGAACTTTCTTTTCAGTAACTTCTACACCACAACGGTCGCACACAATACCTTTGTAGCGAATACGTTTATATTTACCACAATGGCACTCATAATCTTTAACAGGACCAAAGATACGTTCGCAAAACAATCCGTCGCGTTCGGGTTTATATGTTCTGTAATTGATGGTTTCGGGTTTTAAGACTTCGCCATGAGAACGTTCTAAAATTTCTTCTGGCGAAGCGATACCTATGATGATTTTATTAAAGTTTGGTTTTATTTTGTTATCTCTTCTAAATGCCATAAACGTTGAATTTTAAGGTTATGAAATTACTCCATATTGATGCTTAAACCTAATCCGCGGAGCTCATGAACTAACACATTGAACGATTCTGGTGTGCCGGGTTGTGGTAGTGGATCGCCTTTTACGATAGCTTCGTAAGCTTTGGCTCTTCCAATCACGTCGTCCGATTTGATAGTAAGAATTTCCTGCAGTATATTGGCAGCACCAAATGCTTCGAGTGCCCAAACTTCCATTTCTCCAAATCGCTGACCACCAAACTGCGCTTTACCACCGAGCGGTTGTTGTGTAATGAGTGAGTAAGGACCGATGGAACGTGCGTGCATTTTATCGTCAACCATGTGGATAAGTTTCATCATATAAATATTGCCAACGGTTGCAGGTTGGTCGAATCGTTCGCCGGTACCACCGTCGTATAAGTATGTTCTTCCGAAGCGTGGAATTCCGGCTTTATCGGTGTATTCATTTATTTGGTCAAGAGTTGCACCGTCGAAAATGGGTGATGAAAATTTAACGCCAAGTTTTTCGCCTGCCCAACCTAATACCGTTTCGTATATTTGACCAAGGTTCATACGTGAAGGTACACCTAATGGATTTAAAACGATATCTACAGGTGTACCATCTTCGAGAAATGGCATATCTTCTAAGCGAACAATTTTAGAAACAATACCTTTATTACCGTGACGTCCTGCCATTTTGTCGCCTACCTTAATAGGTCGTTTTTGAGCTACATAAACTTTGGCAAGTTTTACGATACCAGCAGGTAGTTCGTCACCAATGGTAAGGGTGAATTTTTTTCTTTTAACTTCCGATTCTATTTCTTTGTATTTAATGAGATAGTTATGTATGAGTTGGCTAATGATTTCGTTTTTCGATTTATCAGTTGTCCATTTGTTGGGATTGATGTTGTTGTAATCGATCGATTGTAATTGCTTTAGAGTGAATTTGCTGCCTTTGGCTATAATTTCTTTGTTGGCAAAATCTTTAACTCCTTGCGATGTTTTTCCGTTTACAATTTCAAATAACTTGTCAACCAAACGTTGTTTAAGTTGTGCATATTTTTTATTGGCTTCTTCATCTATTTTATCTATCAGATTTTTTTCGGCAGTTTTTATTTTTCGTTCTTTAATCTGGCGCGAGAAAAGTTTTTTATCAATTACTACACCATACATTGAAGGTGGCACCTTGAGTGATGCATCTTTTACATCTCCAGCTTTATCGCCAAAAATAGCACGAAGTAGTTTTTCTTCGGGTGTTGGGTCCGATTCGCCTTTGGGTGTAATCTTACCAATTAAAATATCACCAGGTTTTACATAAGCACCTATGCGAATAAGACCATTTTCGTCGAGATTTTTGGTTGCTTCTTCACTTACGTTAGGTATGTCGGAAGTGAGTTCTTCTACACCACGTTTTGTGTCGCGTACTTCAAGCGAAAATTCATCAACATGAATAGATGTAAAGTAGTCTTCACGTACCAGTTTTTCGCTAATTACAATTGCATCTTCAAAGTTGTATCCTTTCCATGGCATGAAGGCTACTTTTAAATTTCTACCCAAAGCCAATTCGCCATTTTGTGTGGCATAACCTTCGGTTAAAATATCACCTTTTTTAATTTTTTGTCCTTTTTTAACAATGGGTCTGAGGGTAATGGTAGTACTTTGGTTGGTACGTCTGAATTTGGGTAGTTGATAACGAACAATATCGTCTTCGAAACTTAAAAATTTATCTTCGTTGCTACGATGGTAGCGTACTACAATTTCTCTTGCATCAACATATTCTACAATGCCATCTTCTTCGGCGATGATAATAGCGCGTGAGTCTTTAGCTACTTTTGCTTCTAGTCCTGTACCTACGATAGGTGCTTCGGGTTTAATGAGTGGAACAGCCTGACGCATCATGTTCGAACCCATTAATGCACGGTTGGCGTCGTCGTGTTCGAGAAAAGGAATTAAGCTTGCAGCTACAGATGCAATCTGATTTGGTGCAACGTCTATAAGCTGTATTTCTTCGGGCAATAATACAGGAAAATCGCCTTTAAAGCGGGACTTAACTTTTGGAGTTATGAATGTGCCATCGTTGTTGATGGGGGCACTAGCCTGAGCTATGGCATTTTCTTCTTCTTCTTCGGCAGATAGATAAATAACCTTATCGTTGCTTAGTTGAACTTTACCATTTTCTACTTTGCGATAAGGTGTTTCAATAAATCCGAGGTTGTTAATTTTAGCATAGACACAAAGCGAAGAAATAAGCCCAATGTTTGGTCCTTCGGGTGTTTCGATGGGACAAAGGCGTCCGTAGTGTGTGTAATGTACGTCGCGAACTTCGAAACCTGCACGTTCGCGGGTGAGACCACCAGGACCTAATGCCGAAATACGTCGTTTATGCGTCATTTCAGCAAGAGGATTTGTTTGGTCCATGAACTGCGAAAGCTGATTGGTTCCGAAGAATGTGTTAAGTACCGATGTTAGGCTTTTAGCATTGACCAGATCTATTGGGGTAAACACTTCATTGTCGCGAACATTCATTTTTTCTCTTATGGTGCGTGCCATACGGGCTAATCCAACACCAAATTGTCCCATCAATTGTTCGCCAACAGTACGTACTCTTCGGTTACTTAAATGGTCAATATCGTCAACGTCTGCTTTAGAATTGATAAGTTGAATTAAATATTTTATAATTGAAATAATATCTTCTTTAGTAAGTGTTTTAACGTCAATAGGAATATCGAGGTTGAGTTTTTTATTGATACGATAACGTCCTACATCTCCCAAATCATAACGTTTAACAGAAAAAAATAGATTTTCGATGGTAGAACGAGCTGTCTCTTCGTCGGGTGGTTCGGCACTGCGTAATTGACGATATATGTAGTAAATAGCTTCTTTTTCTGAATTGCAAGGGTCTTTTTGAAGCGTGTTGTATATGATGGCAAAATCGTTTAGATTTTGTTCTTCTTTATGTAAAATGATAGTTTTTGCTCCCGAGTCTACTATCAAATCAATGTGATCTTTATCGAGAATAGTTTCGCGTTCTATGACTACTTCGTTGCGTTCGATTGAAGAAACTTCACCAGTATCTTCATCTACAAAGTCTTCGATCCACGATTTTAGTACACGTGCGGCAAGTCTTCTTCCAATATATTTTTTTAAACCGGTTTTGGATACTTTAACTTCTTCTGCTAAGTCGAATATTTCTAGAATATCTTTATCGGTTTGGAACCCTATAGCACGAAGTAATGTGGTTACTGGTAATTTTTTCTTACGATCGATGTATGCATACATTACATTGTTAATGTCTGTTGCAAATTCGATCCACGACCCTTTAAAAGGGATAATACGTGCACTATAAAGTTTGGTACCGTTGGCATGTATGCTTTGTCCAAAGAATACACCGGGCGAACGATGTAGTTGAGACACAATTACACGTTCGGCTCCGTTTATAATAAATGTACCTTTTGAAGTCATATACGGAATAGTGCCCAAGTAAACGTCTTCAACTTTTGTGTCGAAATCTTCGTGTTCTGGGTCGTTGCAATATAATTTTAATTTAGCTTTGAGGGCTACACTATAAGTAAGTCCTCTTTCGATACATTCTTCAACAGTGTATTTTGGAGGATCGACATAGTAATCTATAAATTCAAGTGTGAAATTGTTGCGTGTATCGGAGATAGGAAAATTTTCCTGAAAGACTTTAAAGAGTCCTTCATTTTTTCTTTTTTCGGCGGTCGAATTAAACTGGAAAAATTCTTCGAATGATTTTAATTGTACCTCTAAAAAATCCGGATAATCGAATTCTATTTTTTGGGTACTAAAATTTATTCTTTTATTTTTATTAGCAGACATTGAACAATATATTTTAAAGAACTTAATTAATAATTCAAAAAAAAACAACAAAAAGGCTTAAAGCCTAAAAATTAGGCTTTAAACCTTTGAATGATAAACGAAATGTATGATTACTTAAGTTCAACTTCTGCGCCTGCTTCTTCTAATTTTGCTTTTAACGATTCAGCTTCTTCTTTGCTTACGCCTTCTTTAATGGCTTTAGGAGCAGCATCAACTAAATCTTTAGCTTCTTTTAGACCAAGGTTTGTTAATTCTTTTACGAGTTTTACTACTTGTAATTTAGCTCCACCTGCCGATTTTAAAATTACGTCGAACTGTGTTTTTTCAGCAGGAGCAGCAGTACCTTCACTGCCAGCAGCAGGCATTGCTACTGCTACGGGAGCAGCAGCTGCTGGTTCAATACCATACTCGTCTTTTAGTATTTGTGCTAATTCGTTTACCTCTTTTACGGTTAAGTTAACTAATTGTTCTGCTAAAACTTTTAAATCTGCCATTGTTGTAAGTTTTTAAAGATTTATACTACATTAATTATTTTTTTCTGATAAAGTTTTCACCACACCAGCGAGAATGTGTTTGCCCGATTCGAGCGAAGAAATAACATTACGCATAGGCGATTGTAACATAAGGATAATATCGCCAATAAGTTGTTCTTTGCTTTTTATGCTTGCCAATGTGTCTAACTGGTTGTCGCCAATGTATATACTTTCTTCAACGAACGCAGCTTTTAATAAAGGTTTAGGATATTTTTTGCGTAATTCCTTTATTAATTTTGCTGGTTCTGAATTGGAGTTAGAAAACATTATAGAGGAACCGCCTTTTAATGTTTCGTATAGCGAAGCATATTTGCCATCGAAACGCTCCAAAGCTTTCCTAAATAATGTGTTTTTTACGGTTACGAGCTTAATATTACGCTCAAAGCATTTGCGTCGCAGCATACTGGTGTCGGAGGCATTCATATCGGCAATATCGGTAATGTAAAAGTGCGAGTATTGCTTTAGTTGCTCGTAGATTTGGTCGATAATTTTGTTTTTTTCTTCTCTAGTCATAGCCTTTCCTCCAACATTAAGATTCTATTGATTTGGGATCGATTTTAATTCCCGGACTCATGGTACTGGATAGGTAGAGGCTTTTAATGTATGTTCCTTTAGCCGAACTGGGTTTAAGTTTGATGATGGTACGAATAAATTCTAGTGCGTTCTCATAAATCTGAGATTCATTAAAAGAAACTTTTCCAATTGATGAATGTACGATGCCGTTTTTATCAACTTTGAAGTCTATTTTACCCATTTTTACTTCTTTAACAGCTTTTCCTATTTCCATGGTTACGGTACCACTTTTAGGATTGGGCATGAGTCCACGGGGACCTAAAATTTTTCCCAGGGCACCTATTTTACCCATTACCGAAGGCATGGTAATAATTACATCAACGTCTGTCCAGCCTCCTTTAATTTTTTCGATGTATTCGTCGAGACCAACGTAATCAGCACCTGCTTCTTTTGCCTCGTTTTCTTTGTCGGGAGTACACAATACCAATACTCTCGTTTGTTTACCGGTGCCATGAGGAAGTGTAACAACACCACGTACCATTTGATTCGATTTACGTGGGTCTATTCCTAAACGTATATCTAAATCGACCGAAGCATCGAATTTTGTGAATGTAATTTCCTTTACCAGTTTTGCTGCTTCTTGCAACGTATAAGCCTTTTGCTTATCGTATTTAGCAAGAACCATTTTCCTGTTTTTTGTTAATGCTTTCATTTTCTTGCGTATTACTTATTAAAAGGAGGTGTACCTGTAATGGTTATACCCATGCTTCTTGCCGTACCGGCAATCATTTTCATGGCCGACTCGAGCGTAAAGCAGTTCAAATCGACCATTTTGTCTTGAGCAATTTGCTTAATCTGTTCCCATGTAACCTGTCCAACTTTGTTACGATTAGGCTCGGACGAACCTTTTTGTAGTTTTGCTGCTTCTAAAAGCTGTACAGAGGCGGGAGGAGTTTTAACAACAAATTCGAACGATTTGTCGGTGTATACGGTGATGACAACAGGCAATATTTTTCCAGCTTTGTCTTGAGTACGGGCATTGAATTGCTTGCAGAATTCCATAATATTTACCCCCTTTGAACCTAATGCAGGCCCAACTGGAGGAGAGGGATTTGCTGCACCCCCTTTAATTTGTAGTTTAATAAAAGTTTCAATTTGTTTTGCCATAGGCTAAGTTTTAATGTTCTTTTTCAACTTGCATGAAACTTAATTCTAATGGTGTTTTTCTGCCGAAAATTTTTACCATTACTTTAAGTTTCTTTTTCTCTTCGTTAACTTCTTCTATAACTCCAGTAAAGCCATTGAAAGGACCATCGATGACTTTAACTGTTTCGTTAACGAAAAATGGAGTTACAATTTCTTCTCCGCTTTCAGCTAACTCGTCCACTTTACCTAAAATGCGGTTAATTTCATGAGGTTTAAGTGGAATGGGTGTGCCTTCGGGAGTTGTTAAAAAGCCCAGTACACCATTTATGCTGCGAATGATATGAGGAATTTCGCCCACTAAAGCAGCATAAATTAAAATGTAACCAGGAAAATAATTACGTTCTTTACTAATTTTTTTACCTTTGCGTAGTTGGTAAACTTTTTCGGTAGGAACCAGAATCTGCGAAACATAATCTTGCAAATTGAGCTTTTGAATTTCAGCCTCAATATGCTCTTTAATTTTCTTTTCTTTGCCACTAATGGCTCTTACTACATACCATTGTTTCGACAGTTCCTCCATACCGGTGTTGATTAGTAAAATAAACTGTAAATTCCGTGCATTACATTGCTGAAAGCGAAGTCCATCAATGAAACCACGAGTGCTATAATAAAGGAAGCAACCATTACTACTACAGCACTTGCCTGAAGCTCTTTCCATGTGGGCCAGGTAACTTTTTCTTTTAGCTCCGTGTAAGCTTCTTGCAAGTATAACTTTATTTTTTTCATAATTGATAGTTATTGCACGGGTGGAGAGACTCGAACTCCCAGCCAACGGTTTTGGAGACCGCTACTCTACCAATTGAGCTACACCCGTAAAATATCGAGGCAGCAATACCTCGATGATATTATTCGATGATTTCGGTTACTTGTCCTGCACCTACGGTTCTACCACCTTCGCGGATTGCAAAACGCAAACCTTTGTTGATAGCTACGGGGTAAATTAGTTTAACTTCAATAGAAACATTATCACCGGGCATAACCATATCAACACCTTGTGGGAGAATGATTTCACCGGTAATATCAAGAGTTCTTAGGTAGAACTGAGGACGGTAATGATTGTGGAATGGAGTATGACGCCCACCTTCTTCTTTTTTCAGAATATAAACTTCAGCTTTGAAGTGGGTATGAGGAGTAATGGTGCCAGGTTTAGCAATTACCATACCTCTTTTAATTTCTTTTTTATCGATACCGCGGAGCAATAAACCTACGTTGTCACCAGCTTCGCCACGGTCTAATATTTTGCGGAACATTTCTACTCCAGTAACTACGGTTTTCTTCTTTTCAAATCCCAAACCTACAATTTCCATTTCTTCGCCGGTTGTTACCACTCCGGTTTCTATTCTACCGGTTGCAACGGTACCACGACCTGTAATGGAAAACACGTCTTCAACGGGCATGAGGAAAGGTTTATCAATATCGCGAAGTGGAACTGGAATGTATTCGTCAACAGCATTCATGAGTTCCATAATTTTTGCTGTCCATTTTGGGTCTCCGTTTAAGCCACCTAATGCCGAACCGCGAATGACGGGAGCATTGTCACCATCGAATTGGTAGAAGTTTAATAATTCGCGAACTTCCATTTCTACGAGGTCGAGCATTTCTTCGTCTTCAACCATGTCAACTTTATTGATAAACACAACGATTTTAGGAACGTTAACCTGACGAGCCAAAAGAATATGTTCTCGGGTTTGAGGCATAGGACCGTCGGTTGCAGCTACAACAAGAATAGCACCATCCATTTGAGCTGCACCGGTAACCATATTTTTAATGTAGTCGGCATGACCGGGGCAATCGATATGTGCATAGTGACGTTTTTCGGTTTGATATTCTACGTGTGCAGTATTGATAGTAATACCACGTTCTTTTTCTTCGGGAGCATTGTCAATTGAATCAAAGGAACGGAATTCAGAAAGCCCTTTTTCTGACAGTACTTTTGTAATAGCCGCTGTTAAAGTGGTTTTACCATGGTCAATGTGACCAATCGTACCAATATTAACGTGAGGTTTCGTTCTTTCAAATTTTTCTTTTGCCATAATTTACAGTTTTATAGATTAACAACTTTTTTTTAATTAAAACTGAGCCAATGATGGGAGTTGAACCCATGACCCCTTCCTTACCAAGGAAGTGCTCTACCACTGAGCTACATCGGCTTAAAGAGCGGGAAACGAGACTCGAACTCGCGACCCTCAGCGTGGAAGGCTGATGCTCTACCAACTGAGCTATTCCCGCTTATTGGTGGGGAGAGCAGGATTCGAACCTACGAAGGCATACGCCAGCAGATTTACAGTCTGCCCCAGTTGGCCACTTTGGTATCTCCCCTGTAATGAGCCGATGGAGGGATTCGAACCCCCGACCCGCTGATTACAAATCAGCTGCTCTGGCCAGCTGAGCTACATCGGCAGTCAAAGAACCTTAAAATTTTAGGACGCAAAGATAAAACATTTATTTTATTTTTCAAAAACTTTTTGAAAAAAAATTAAGGGATTAATAAAAATATTAACCCCTTAACGCATAATTTATTTAAAAGCTGGTTAACGCTTGTCTTTTATTTTTTCCATTTTGCGGTGGATGGCTTCTACTGTTGAATCTACGGCTTCTTCAAACGATTTAGATTGTTTGCGAACATATACAGGTTCGCCAGGTACATTGACACGAATTTCTGCTACTTTATTCTCTTTTGATTCGGATTTTTCTAACCGTAAAGTAACATTGGCATCGATGATGTATTTGTAACGATTCAAAAGTTTGTTCATCCGTTCATGGATAAATTCTTCTAAACGGTAATCGGCATCGAAATGCACAGTTTGAATTTTTACTTTCATAGTAAATCCTCCGTTTTTTTTTAAAGGTTAATAATTAAGCTCTTGGGTGAGCTTTGGTATAAATATTCTTTAAATGTTCGAACGAATTGTGGGTATAAATTTGTGTTGCAGCCAGGTTGGCGTGTCCTAATAGTTCTTTGATGGCATTTAGATTGGCACCTTTATTTAGTAAGATGGTTGCAAATGTGTGACGCAACACGTGTGGGCTTTTTTTATCTATAGAAGTTATGAGCGACAAGTAATGATGAACGATGCGATAAATGAGTTTGGGATACGATTTATTATAATGATTATTTAATATTAAATAAGGAGTATCGGAAAGTTCTTTTCTATAATTAAGGTAATGAAGAATATCGTTTTTTATGATAGTGCCAAATGGGATTATACGTTCTTTTTTACGTTTTCCTAATACCTTTAAGGTTTGTGATGCGAAATCGATATCGGAAATCTTAAGGTTAATGAGTTCGCTGAGACGTATCCCTGTGCCAAAAAGAAGCGAGAGTACGATTTTATTGCGTTGTTCTTCGAATGTTTCTTTAAAAGTAATTTTATCAAACAACTCAAGGATGTTTTTCTCTTCGACGTAAACCGGTAGTCTTGATTGTTTTTTGGGAGATATGAGCTTTCGAGTTGGATCAGAAAAAATAATTTTTTGACGTTGTAAATATTTGAAGTATGCTTTTAGTGTAGAAATTTTTCTTTGAACTGAAGTGGCCGAAATATTTTGTTCGAGTAGCGAAATAATCCATGCACGTAAATCGGCCGAAGTGGCTTGATCTATAGACGTGTTTAGTGCTTTAAGAAATTGATGGCATTGTTTTAAATCGGTTTCGTATGCACGTATAGTTAATGCCGAATAGTGTTTTTCGTACAAAAGATATGACAAAAATTGTTGGATGTTGCCCATTAAAAAAGAAACGTATTTCTACAAATTTAACGAAAAGGAAAAGAAAAAGTTTCGTTTGTGTTAATTTTTTAATGAAAATTAACGAACGAATTATTTTTTTGTAATCAACCCTTGTTGTAACTTTTGAATGTAGATAGCGCGAATAATTTCTTCTCTACGACGAACGGATGGTTTTTTGTAAGCTTTACGTTCGCGTAATTCTTTCATAATACCGGTTTTTTCGAATTTGCGTTTGTATTTTTTTAACGCCTTATCTACACTTTCTCCTTCTTTAACTGGAACAATTATCATAAATTCTTTTTTTTACAATTGGGCAGCAAATTTAAGCCAAAAAAATTTAATTTCAAACACTATTCGTAATTTTTTGTCAATTTTTATGTCTTTAATGCAGGATTGTTACAACGAATAAAAATATTTAACCATTGTTAATACAAAATGTTGAAAATTTGTTGAAATCTTGTATTAAGTATGTTTACTGTAAGTAAGTTAGAAAAGATAAATTTGTAATATGAATCAATTTCAAATAAAGATTCTTTTCGACATTATCAATCAAAGAATTTGTGAAGATGGTTTTATTATTATACCATCGTTAGGCATGTTCTTTTTGGAATACCAGTCAGCACAATTTAACGATAAGCAAGGTTTGTTTTTGCCTCCTCGTTATATTATTAAATTTAATTCTCGAATTAAACACAACGATGGTGAATTGGTTATATGCTTATCGAAAGCGTTAAAAATTAATTATTTTGATGCCTATCAGTATATTAAGGATTTTGCTCAATATCTTGAATATGAAGTTAAATCTCAGAAAGAGTTTACAATTAGTGATATTGGTAAATTTTTTGTTAAAGAAGATAATCTTGTTTTTCAGGCAAACGAAAGTTTTCTTTCGCCAATGTTTTATGGATTAAAACCGCTACCTGTTGTATCGCATGAATTGCTCGAAACAACCATTTTTTCGTATCCCGAAATTCAGAAACGACGTTTACATAATTGGATAAAAGCGGCTGTTGTTTTACCACTGTTTTTAGCTATTTCTTTACTTCCTACAAAGACAAATTATTATGATTTTGAAAATGTTGAAGCAAGTTTTTTTAGCAAGCGCACAATAAATGAACAAGTACATATTGTTGAACCAAGCCTGGAGCGGGTAATAGACACGATGACAAATATAAAAATGGCATTAACACCCAAAAATATAAAATTTGATTCTACTTCTACAATAAAATCAGAGCAAACAAAAAATTTAGAACAAAAAGACAAAGTACAACAAACTATTCAAAAGCCAACAAAACAATACTACATTGTAATAGCCTCTTTTACAACTGAAAAGCAAGTAGAAAATTTTAAAAAGTTGGTAAAAGAAATTGAAAACGAGCTGATTACTTTAAATTGTGATGGTCGTTTAAGGGTTGCATATCGGTCGTTTAATTCGCTTGAAGAGGCAAACGAATCGCTAAAGCGTTTAAAAGAACAATATCCAACCATTAATGGATGGATTTTGCATTGGTAGCTAATTTATTCGTGTACTTAATGTTTTAATTTCGTTATCTCTTTTAACTTTGATGCGAATAGTGTTTTCGTTTTCCAATTCGTTTAAGCGATTCATGTAGTCATGAATGTTTTTTACAGTTTTACCGTTTATTTCAATAATAATATCACCTTTTTTTATACCAGCTTTTTCTGCAATTCCTCCAGTCCGAACACCTTCAACTAACAAACCATCTTTTGAACTTGATACATCGGGAATAATTCCAAGTGTAAATTTCACGTTAACATGTTTGCGGTCGTTGCCCTTCGATTTGGTTTCCTTAAATTTGATGGTTTTGTTGTAGTTTGCTAAATCGAGAAGTAATTGATAAGCAAAATTTACAATATCTTTCATTCCATTATAATTAATTTTGTCGGCATCGTCGGTTGGTTGGTGATAATCTTCGTGTAGTCCGCTATTGAAAAAAAGCACCGGTATACGTTTTCGAAAAAAGCTAGCATGATCCGAAGGACCTTCTCCATCGGGGTTCATGATGATATGAAATGATTGATTAGTTGCAAGTTTGTTTATCATGGGTTTAAAAATTTTAGCAGTGCCTGTTCCACTAATAGTAAGTCTTGGTGAATTTTCATTTAGCCGGCCAATCATATCGAAATTGATCATTGCTGTAATTTGATTCCATGGTACAGGCGGATTTTCAACAAAAACCCTTGAACCTATTAGTCCCAATTCTTCGGCTGTAAAAGCTACCCAAATGATGCTTCGTTTAGGTTTTTCGGGCATTTGCTGAACGATACGCATCAGTTCGAGCATACCGGCAACGCCCGAAGCATTATCGTCGGCACCATTGTGAATTTGTGGTGACGATAAAGGATTGTTTCTTAAAGGCGAAATGCCTAAATGATCGTAATGAGCACCAACAACGATGTATTCATTTTTTAATTTTGCATCGCTGCCATATGTTATACCTATTATATTATTGCTGTATCCGTCGATAGCTTTAATATTGACATTATATTTGATATTCAAATTAAATGGGATAGTATTTAAAATAGCATTTTCGCTGGCTTGTTTTCTTAAAGTGTCTGCATTTAGGTTTAATCGATGGCATATTTCTACAAAAAGTTCGTTTGTAATGTAAACAATAGGCAAAGAAAGTTCAAGCAAATCGTTAATGTTTTGTTCAGGCAATACATTATCTTTTAATACGATAATGATGCCTTTGGCTCCATTTTTACGTGCATTGGCTGTTTTAGTTAAAAGGCTATAATGCATACTCGACAGTTCGAATTTATCGGGCTTGTTATCCAGATAAATAATCCATTTTCCGTTAGCATCAATATTATTAAAATGATTATACAATATGCTGTCTTTTTTTCTAACTAGCAAACCAAATCCGGCAAAAACAGCTTCGGCTTCGAAAGAGCCACTTTTAGAGGCAACAGACGGTATAAAGTCTCGTTTAAATTCGTATGCTGTGCCATTTACAATAAATTCTGAAGGAAGAATATGTCGCTGAAAAGAGAAAGATACTCCTTGTTTACCAATTTCATTGTATAATTCTACTTTATATTTTTTAAATTCATTCAAGATATATTCAGTAGCGAGTGTGTCGCCTCGGGTATAAGGATATCGTCCCATAAACGAATCGGAAGCCAATATATAAACATCGCTTTTTAGGCGTTCAATATTAGATTGTGCTGTAACATTGAACCAGATAAATATGAAAAGGTAGAAGATTAAAACAAACGTATTTTTCATGCTAAATCAATTTGCAACAAAAGTAATAGAATAAAATAAAAAAAGCTATGTCAATATTGACGTATAATGTGTACTTCGTAATCGCCAAGGAGTTTAAAACCGTATTTTTCGTATAAATTTTTAGCAATTTGGTTGTCTTTGTGAACTTCGAGCTTCATCTGTAATCCGGTATTTTTTCCGAAATTGATGCAAGCCTGTGCAAGTAGATGCGATAAACCTCTACCTTGAAATTCTGGATGTATTCCAAAATGATGTAGATAGAGACGTCGATGGTCGTTGGTTATCCATGCTGTTCCAACTATAGTTTTTGTGGGAGTATGTTCAAGTACGAAAAACACTCCTCCAGATTCGATAGTATTTAGAATGATTTGTAAATTATCGCCTCTGTGTGCTCCACCTAAGCCGGTTAGGTTCCATAATTGTAAAATTTGATGATAATCGGCTGTTTCAAATAAACGCACACGATAATCCTTATGTTCGTATTTTTCTGACATAAGCCTGATTGTTTATAAATCGAACTACTTCAATGGCTTGATTGGCATCCAGGAAGCCGTCTTCCGAGACAGCATCGTACCATTGTCGTTCTATTTCTATTTTGCCCGATGGACGCAATGGAGTAGTAGTAATACCTTTTTTACCAACAATGTTGGCTAACTGCGATTGAACACCGATGTATCCTTCTAATTTATCTTGCTTTGTTTGAAGTGCAAGTTTAGTAAAACGTGAATGGAGAATAAGTTTGCTTGATAAATAAATCGAAGCAAAAAATGATAAACTTATCGAGAGAATGACTATTCCGAATGCACGTATAATGGCAGGAGCAAAGGTGCCTTCGACAGTGAAAACGATATTGTCTATCATACTAAGCGATAATCCAATGATAATGCTCAAAATGCCCAGCACACCGAGGATGCCAAAACCGGGTGTAACAAAAACTTCAACAATAAGCAATACCATGCCGCCTATAAACAATAAAATTTCCCAATGTTCGGCCAATCCTTCGAGGTATAATGGTGCAAAGTATAATATGGCTCCGGTAATGGCAGCTATTAGTGGAAAACCTACGCCGGGAGTTTGCAGTTCGAAGTATATTCCTCCAATAATAAGCATGATGAGCAAGCTTTGAACTACTGGGTGCAGCAAAAATAAAATAATGCTTTCAATCCAGTTGGGTTCGTATATTTCTATTGTCGCATTTTCGATATGTTCGAGTTTTAAAATTTCGTCAATATTCTCGGCAATACCATCGCAGTAGCCATGGTTTTGGGCTTCGGATGCTGTAAATGACAAGACTTTCCCTCGAATGGTAAT
>CALGPK010000031.1 GCA_937960415.1 uncultured Bacteroidales bacterium
ATCAAAACCACGAATGCCCTTTTGCCATGCATCGTAAATAACACTTACTGCATGATATCCAATCATACAATTGGTTTCGTTGGCAGATAGTTCCCAAATGGGCAATACATCTGAAAACGTATGCCCATGTCTACCAGTACCAATAAAGGGACTAACATAATTGACATATCTAAAATTTGTTTTTTCAGTACACGCACACATCAGCCAACTTACTAATATCAAGTAAAAATAAAGTAAAGAAAACTTCATCTTTTTAGATATTATATTTTGCAACCGACTCTCTCAAAATAAGATTGGTTTGTAATTTAACTTGATACAGTTCGGTTATTTCTTCATTTGCCTTTGTTTTACTAATTATTTTTAAAAGTGTTTCAACAGCATATTTTGCAATACTTTCAATAGGTTGTAAAATGGCAGTTATAGGAGGATTAGAAAAACGGAACACATCAATATCGTCGAAACTAATAATGGAAAGTTTAGAAGGCACATGAATATTCAACTCTCTGCATACTTCAAGCAAAGCAAGTGTAATTTGATTATTAGCCGAAAAAATGGCTGTAGGCATCACTTTGTTGCTTGTCCAGTCTTTTAGTATATTGTAAATAGTTTTAAACATATTTTCGCGTGGAATTATTTTGTGATAAAAATCGTTAAAGCTTTCGAGGCTTGTATCAAAAGCTTCTTTGTATCCTGTAAAACGTTCTACCTGCGTACTAATGTGAGCAGGAGCAATGGTGAAACATCCAATGCGTCGATGCCCATTTTCGAACAGATATTGAGTGGCTTCTCGGGCACCAAACACATTATCTACTACCACATAGTGGCTGGGATAAGAGCTATAAATACGATCTACAAGCACAAACGAAACCTGTTCATTATTTATTTTGCGAAGATGTTCGATATCTTCGATAGTCGAAGAAATGATTAATCCATCTACTTGTTTTTCAAGCAATGTATCGATAATTTTTTTTTCTTTATCGGCATTTTCGTCCGAATTGCAGATAATTAAATTGTACTGATTGAGACTGCAATAATCCTCGACATAACGAGCTAATTTGGCATAAAACGGATTGGAAATATCTGAAACAATCAGACCTATCGTATTTGATTTGCCTATTCTTAAACTACGGGCAAACTGATTGGGCTTATAATTAAGTTCTTGTGCTAACTTCAAAACACGCTCCTGAGTGACTTTACTAATACCATTCTCATCGCCTTTGCCATTCAACACCATAGACACCAAGGTTTTCGAAACACCTAATTTTTCGGCAATGTCGCTCAGCGAAACCTTTTTTTGCTTCATAATATAGATAATTTAAAAACAAAGGTATAAAAAACTCTAAAACGTTTTAGAGTTGTTGAAAAAATGTTAATATTTTATCGCAATACTTTTCTAACAAACGCAACTGTAAAGTAAGACATCATGAAAACCCCTACAAAGCCTTCAAGAGAAGAAATTATACGACTTAATCCTTGCGGAAATACATCACCATAGCCTATGGTAAAAAATGTGATAGCACTGTGATAAAACGATTGCGAAATGATAGACATATGATCGGGATTGCCAACTGAACTCCATGTTTTACCTAAATTCAAAAAATGAAGCAATGAAAACAGAACTCCAAAAAAAGCCCAAATAACAACAATACTCTCAAAAACTCGTAAAGGCGATGTTGCATATAAGCCCATTTTGTCGAACACTATCTTTTTAAAGTAATAACCCAACCATAAATACAGTTGCTTAAACCAGCTTGCGTTCGATATATTAATTTTTTCAACTGCCAGTTCTTCTCGTCTAAATGCTACGTATGCCTTGTCTTCATCGTCGTACTGACCAATGTTATTGAAATTTCTTTTTAAAAGATTAAACTGCCATGCAAAATGCGATGAATCCTGATCTTTGTTCGATTTGATTTGACGAAAGACATTATTTCTATCCCACGATAAAAATAAACTGCCCATAAGACGGCAACCAAACAAATTGATGGTCTTTATAGCGGTTGGATTTTCTTCAAACGATAAATCAACTATATCGTGAACAAAAACATCGGAAAAATTTAAATAGTTACAATGCTGCATTCGCAAATCGGTATAACTATTAAATCGGCATCCTTCGAACGACAAGTGTTTAATTTCGGCCTTAAAAAAAGATAATTGAACATTATTGAATTCGGATCGATCAAAATAGACTTCTCCATTTTTTAGTTTAAACTCATCAAAACTTATTTTACCCTGTAAAAAACTAACACTTTTGAGCATTAATTTGACAGAATATATTTCAACTTCATCGAAAATGAGATTAGAGTTGCCAAACGACGCTTTGTTGAAATTTATCTTAGATGCTCCGAACTCCGCTTTTGCAAAATCGACTGCACCATCGCCAAAAACGGTTCGCTCAAACGACAGTTGAACATCGCCAAAAATAGCAAACTTAAAATCTTTAGTTCCATTGCCAAAGGTACAGACCTTAAAATTTACATTTCCGTTACCAAAACTTGCATTGACAAAGCTCACATTGCCATTACCAAAACTTGTGTTGGCAAATAACACATCGCCATTGCCCCAAAAAACATATTGAAAGTTTTTAACTCCATCGCCATAGTAGCAATTCTTAAAATCCTGTGTACCTTTTACAAAGTTGGCATTGTAAAAACTAACATTGCCATTGTAAAAAACAGCCGAATTAAAATTTACATTTCCCTCTTCGGACAATTATCGAACACCACATTGCCACGAATAAACAAAGACTTAGCAAACGAGACAGGAGATCCTGTAAATACCGCATTACTAAAATTGTTCGATAAATGAGCATTGAAAACAGCTCGTTCAGCCGAAAAGTTCAAAATATTAATAGGAACATTTGCTTCGTTTTTCAACTGATCTATATCAAAATTTTCAATATAAGCCTCGTTTAAATCAATAGCTTCGCCTGATAGAATCTGCCTGTAAATTTCGTCTGTATGTATGTAACCTAACTCTGTGTAGTAAATTTCGTGCTTATACTCATTAAAAAAACTTAAACAAGCCGTTTGACTGTATTTTTTCCCTGAAAATGAAACAAACTCTTTGTCTATTATTTTGACTTTAAAATATTTAAATGTAGATGGATACATCGTTAATCATTTCTTTTGCAAATTACATTAAATTCGCAATATTCACAATTTTTAATTTCTTCTGTTTGTATAAACGATAAATCTTCATTAAACATCAATTCATTAAGAATATGAACAAACTGCCGACTTAGTTCTGTTACATATTGCATCAAATCAAACGGTTGGTCGTTTATCGTCAACTGGCCATTTTCGCGTGGTTTGGTAAAGTAGATATTTTCGAGCAAAATTTGTTTATTGATTGGTTGATTATTCTGCTGCTGGTATTGATAATACACATAACCATAAAACATTAACTGAAACGCATACGAGTATTTTCTATCTGCCCTAAAAAAATCATCAAGCGAAGCAATCTTAACTGATGAGCTACCTTTCGATGTTTTAAAGTCAATGATATATATGGCATTGTTGTTCTCTAAAATTAAATCGGGAATGCCTGCTAATGTAATTTTATTATCTTCCGACAAAAAGAGATCACACGAAAGAGTGTTTGTGTTAAAAACAGGTTTTGCAGGATATCGATTGCGTTCCTTTTCGGCGAGCAGAAATCGATCTATCATTTTAGTTATTTGCAACATTTGAATCTTTGCGCCAAGAGTATGGTAAGGTTCTGTAACACATTCTTTTACCACAGACTCAACCCGTAATTTCATTTCTTCGAGGTGCTCTACTGTTAAATAGTTAAAATCTGAAAATAATCGTTCGATAATCTTATGCAAAAGATTACCCAAATCAATAAACTCTGCCTGTTCTACAAATAAGTCTTCTGTTTTTAATTTAAGTATATATCGATATGCAAACTGCAACCTACATATCAAATAATCGCTCAACATTTTACGTGATATGCCATTTTGTAAAACAATTTGATAAAAACTATTCCACTCATTCAAAATATCTTGCTTTTTAATTTCTATGGATGCATTTGTATGGAAAATATTAAATGGAATAATAATTTTATGAGTATTGCATTTTTGATGAAAATATTCTATTTGCCTGATATATGGACTTTTATCAACCGGTTTGTCGTTGCTTATGGTTGAATAAGTCAGAAAAACTTTTTTAGCCCTCTGAACAAGACGATAAAAATGATAGGCATAAACCGATTCGCGTCGTTCGGCAGTAGATAAGCCAAAATAATAACGAAAAGCATGTAAAATAAATGTTTGAGGCATATAATGGCGGGGCAAGTTATCCTCCGATGCCGATAACAGTATTACATTTTCAAAATCGAGCAGGCGGCTTTCCATCAAACCCATGATTTGCAAGCCTTCTATCGGCTCTCCAATTAAATCGACTTTCAGATTTCCTGCTATTTGCATTAAAATCTGATTGCCTATTTTAATTCCTAACTCAATACCCTCTTTCTTGCACAACGACAAAAAAAACAATAACTCATCTAATAATCGGTCTATCGCTTGTTTTTCGATAATAAGATAAGGGTTGGCGGTTTTCGTATCTAGATCTTGCCTGATAAATTTGAGCAACTGTAACAAAATTTCGGCAAATTCGTTGTCATTTTTGTGATTTTCGTTAAAAATTTTTTTTAATTCATCTGAGACATCTGTGCAATTGAGTTGTTTTAAATTTACCATTTTGCTTTCTTTAATCTGTGTGATTATTTCTTTTGTCCAATTTTTATCAGCCAAAAACGGATGATAAAGCAATTCGAGCAAAGTATTGGTTGGTACATACGAACTATTCGTATAAACTACACATTTAACCAATAATTTTAAAAAGCCATACGTCTGCGTATTTTTTAACGAATAGCCCATAGTAACATTAAACCGCTTAACACTTTCGGGTAGCGAATTTAAAACGAGAGGCAACAACGATTCATTTGCCAAAACAATCACGGTATTTGAGTTTTCTTCGCTTAAGTCTAATTTATTAAGAATGGCAGGCAAAAATTTTACCTGTTCGGTCTCGTTGACAAACTCATAAATGTTGAATACTACATTTTGCAAGCGATGCGTATCGTATGTAAAATCATTGGGATTAGGATGTTTTTTTAACCAATTTCGTAAATATTGCCCCGCTGTATTCAATTCATCTTGAATATAATACTCATCATAATCCCATAAATAGGTAAGATTAGAATTATTTTCGATGTATTCTAAAATTTTTTCTTCAGCCTTAGTTAGAGCATTAAAACCAACTGCATAAACATACTTGGGCAATTTTGTATTAAACAGTTCTATTTCGAAAAAATATCTCAACAAATAACCATCGTAAGCAATTTTTTTTTGACAAATTTGACAGATAAAATTTTTATATATGTTAAGTAAATTTTTGCTAATGGAGTGATATTTGTCCAAAAATTTTTTCTCGGCAAAGATTTGATGATAATACTTAAAAATATCCTCCAATTCGTTTTTTATTGAAAACCTATCACCTACTTGTTCCCACTCGGCTATATTTTGAAAAAATTTTTCAACATCGACCAGTTCGCTGTCTAACTCATTGAAATCGTTTAGCAATATACTGCCTAAATGGTAAAACTGTTCAAACGTAATGTTTTCGTTTGAAAAAACGTTGCGATATGCTTTAAAAAGTTCAAAGATTAGAACAATTTCTTCGGCAACCATTAATTCTGATTTTTCGGCAATCCAGTCTTTCAGCGATACCATTTTGGGTAACCACGACACCTGACTTGGAATCACCTGATGAAAATCTTTCTCTAAATACAAACACGAACGTCGATTAGGCATCAAAATCAACACTTCATTCAAGTGCTGGCTGTGCTTAGAATAAATGTAATCGGCTACCTGATACAAAAAACTACTCATAATTTTGCTATATTTCTAATATTTTTAATATTTAGCAAGAAAACTAACGTTATCAAAACAGTTGTTACAATACCAATAGCATAAGCAAGAAAAGCATCTAAAGCAAATCCTTCGGGTGCTATAAGAATATATGTACTAACAACAGCCGTCATAAATATTGCAGGTAACAAGGTGATGTAAAAGAACTTCTGATTTTTTAGCAAATATATCGTAATAGTCCACAGCACAATAGTGGCTAGTGTTTGATTGGACCAGGCCATATATCGCCAGATAATGTCGAAATTTACCTGCGTTAATAAAAAACCACCTGCAAACAAAAAGATCGAAATAAACAGACGGTTTTTAATAGGCTTTTGATCAAGTTTTAGAAAGTCGGCAACAATAAGTCGTGCACTGCGAAAGGCTGTATCGCCACTAGTGATGGGTGCGGCTACCACACCCAACAACGCTAACACACTGCCCACCACACCCAACAATTTGACCGAAATCTCGTTAACTGCCCATGCGGCATTGCCCTGATGCTGAATCATAACCTCGTTCAACTGTTGCACACCACCCCAAAAACTCATACCAACCGCAGCCCATATCAATGCTACCAAACCCTCCACCACCATTGCGCCATAGAAAACCTGTCGCCCATATCGCTCATTCTTAATGCAACGTGCCATCATAGGCGACTGCGTAGCATGAAAACCCGATATAGCCCCACAAGCAATAGTAATAAACATTAGCGGAAATACCGGAAATTTCTCCGCATTATGGTGCATGTTGCTCAACGACAATTCGGGTACAGGCAGCCACTTTGTTATAATGGCTATAAAAATAGAAAAAGCCATAAACATTAAGGCAAATCCAAACAGTGGATATATTTTACCTATAATTTTATCAACCGGCAATAAAGTTGCAGCAATATAATATACAAAAATTACAGCAGCCCAAAAGTTAATGCCAATTTCACCAGCCACAATTGAATCTAAAATTTTAGCAGGACCTGTAACAAACACTGCACCTACCATTATCATCATCACCACCACAAACACCCTCATCACTTGCTTAACCACATTGCCCATATACATTCCAACAATTTCGGTTATCGATGCTCCATCGTGGCGTACCGAAATCATGCCCGAAAAAAAGTCGTGTACCGCACCTGCAAAAATATTGCCCAACACTATCCACAAAAAAGCAACAGGACCCCACATAGCACCAGCAATAGCACCGAAAATTGGTCCTAAACCTGCAATGTTCAAAAACTGTATTAAAAAAATCTTTGCCCATGGCAATGGTACATAATCAACGCCATCGGTTCGAGTATATGCAGGTGTTGGTTTATTTGGATCGCTTCCGAAAACCCTATCGGCTATTTTAGAATAAAACCAGTATCCCGTAAATAAAAAAACAACAGATAACAAAAACGTAATCATAACTTAACTTCCCTGTATTCGTTATTATCGATGTTTAACAAATATGCTTCAATCGTTTTATTCCGATATAATTGATACAAACAGTCTGCATATTCTTTTAACTGACTGTCATATTTAGACAAATTGCCTTCGCCAGTTTTAAAATCGATAACAATTATTTTATCGTCAAATTCGAAAATTTTATCGGGACGCAGTAAATGCTTATCTTTTAGCAAAGGTTGTTCGCTGTAAACAGCTCTGGCTTCGCCAAACCAGCGATATAATTTACTTTCTGAGGAAAATAATAGATTAAGTTTTTCCATAATCTCATTTTGTACTACATCACCTATACCTGAAGCATGCAACACTTTACGAGCATATTTTTCCCATTGGTGTAAGGTGTTCAGTTGCTCGAGCACTGCATGCACCAAAACACCATATTCCATTTGCTGATTGGTATAACGCAATTCCTGTTTCTTGAGTAATAAATGTTGTTGCTTTAACAAGCCCGACGAAACTATATTTACTTGTTCCAGTATTTCAACATTCACATTTTGAAGTGCTGATTTTGATTGGAATTCTGCTAATGTACCAAACTCCAGAACATTGTCATGATAGAATTTTCTTACCTGACTTTCTTGACTATCGATTTCGATTAATTTGTTTAAAAAGGTTTCGCTCGTCATAAGTTCGTACAGGTTTTTCCCTATTCCTTTCTTTTCATAGACCTTACAAATCAACGCTTCTTTTGCACGTGTCAGAGCCACATACAGCAAATTCAAATCGTCTATTTGTTTTTTCTCGGTCTCGGCTAAAAAATCCTCTTTAAAATGAGTGCCTTCCAATTCTTTTTTGCCTGAGATCAACAACGTTGGCAACTCGTTTTTCAATTCTTCCAGTTTGTTTTCAATCCATAAATAGTCGTTATTATTTTTCGATGTCCAGTTTATAAAAGGAACAATAACAGCATCGTACTGAAGTCCTTTAGAAGCATGTATCGTTTCGATGTAAATACCTCGTTCTTTACTTGTTAAAACAATAGTTTTGTCTCTACCTTCTTGAAAGTACCATTTAACAAAAGCTACTTCATTGTTTGCCAGCTGCCTTATTTTCTGATGAACCAACGAAATGAAATTAAAATAGAATACCTTTTCGGCTTCAACGATAACAAAGGCCTGTAATAGTTGTTGGTAAATGTATTCAATCTTATCCAACAATGGCATGTACTGAATTTTTGCAACTTCTTCGGCAAGTGTCTCAATATCGATGTGTTGAGACTTTTGTTGAAGTTTCTTTAAAAACTCGTTTACAACATAAATGCTCAATGAGGACGAAGTGTATGTGTAATGCAACAAATACATAATGCTTTCGACCAGCAACGAATTGCGATAGGTAATGCTTTCGCGCGAAACGACGGGCATATCGCTCGTTATATCCGAATGCTGCGAAATTTCCTGAAACACCTGCTGTGCCTCCACGTTACGACGCACCAAAATGCCAATATATTCACAGTTCTTTTCTCTTAACCGTCGAATTTCGTCAATAAGCCATGCTAAATCGAATGAAGTTGTACCATTTGTATTGTCTTCATCATCAACATTTTGATCATCATTTTTTTCTTTGTTTTCGAAAATAATTTTTATGTATCCCCATTTGCTCGGATAAGAGTTATGAGGGTAATGTTGTTTTAAATCGTTATAATTATTCGAAGCACAATGGAATGATTCAGTATTTATAAGTTCCTCAAACAGCAAATTGTTGAAGTTAATAATATTGGGCAACGAACGCCAGTTGTATTGTAGGGGTTTAAAATTTGTTTTGCCCTGAAAATCTTCGGCTACAATTTTGCTCATTAGCTGCCACTCGCCGTTTCGCCATCGATAGATAGCCTGCTTTACATCGCCTACCAGCAACACATTGTTGTTGTTGGACGATTTTGAACAGCTCTCTTCCATCAAAGGCTTTAGCACAGAATACTGCAAGGTAGAAGTGTCCTGAAACTCATCGATTAAAAAATATTCGTACCGAACGCCCATTTTTTCGTACAAAAACAAATAGTTTTCGTTGATAAAATCGACCAGCATACGAGCTACGTCCGACAACAAAACCACCGAATTGGCAGCTTTGTATGCATTCAAATGTCGGACAATCTTATGAATCAAGCCGATATTGTATATGTTTTCCTCGATAGTGCGATATGTCTCGTATTTTAAAATGTTTTGTTCGGTTAGTAAATTACCTAATTGGTGACGTATGTTTTCAAATTCTTGTTGATAAGGTGTAAATTTTGCTAAAGCATTATTGTTTCCGTTAGCAAACCATTGTCCATTGTTCAAAAAATCAAGAAAATTACCTTTGTAAAAATCAATTTTTGATCCTGCTTTAAAATTTTTTATCTTCTTAAGAATTACACCGGCAAATCCTCTTTCACCATTCTTAAAATCAGAAGCTAAAAAACCGACTTGCTTACATAAATTATCGAAGTCTCTGCCAATATTGGCTAATTGATTCGCAAAATTCTGTTGAAACTGTTTTAAATGTTGCGTTATTTTGCTGTATTTATCGAAATCGTCTTTTTCGAATGCTTTTTGATTAAAGTAAAAAAACTCTTTATTAATTTGTTCTGCTAGTTTTAAAAAATCATTTTTCAGATGAATACTTTTTTCAATGTCCAATCGATACGATATAAATTCATCAATCCATTGCAATACATCGTCTTCTGAGTTGGAAGCAAACAAAAAATTTTCTATTGCCTCCTCAATTAGTGGCTTTGAATCAACAACAAGTTCATAATGACCTGGTACACCAATTTCGTATAAACAACTCGATAAAACTTTTTGTAAAAAACTATCAATGGTAAACACCGAAAAAAAATGATATCGATGAACAATATTTTGCAAAACATGTTTGGCTTGCTTAACAATAAAGTCGTCCGTTGGCAAATTCACTTTAAGTTCGTTGGTTACAAAATTTCGATATTCATCAAGTGTTTTGATGTCGCTTTTAGATAGTGCATGCAATTTCTCCAGAATACGGCTCTTCATTTCGTTTACAGCTGCATTGGTAAAAGTAAGTGCCAGTATTTTTTTAAAATTATACTTGTCTTTTAAGGCAATATGAATGTAAAACATCGACAAGTAAAAAGTCTTACCACTTCCAGCAGAAGCTGACAATATTTGTATAGACATATATATTAGTTTTTACTTAACCAGTTGTATATGATTTGATAAATCTCATTTTTTGCCTTTTCTAAAACATCGTTTATCAATACATAATCAAATTGTGAACTAAAAGTCATTTCGTATGATGCCTTTTCGATTCGTGTTTTCAGTGTCTCAGGTGTTTCTGTGCCTCTGTTTTTAAGTCGTTGTTCAAGCACTTCGAGGTTTGGTGGACTGATAAAAATGGATATACTCTGCTTTCCAAAGATTTTTTTAAGGTTAATACCTCCTTTTACATCCACATCAAACAGCACCATTTTGCCCTTGTCCCATATACGCTGTAACTCAGCTTTTAGCGTTCCATAAAAACAACCAGGATAAACTTCTTCGTACTCGACGAATTCGTTGTTGGCTATTTTTTTCTTAAATTCATCCATCGATATAAAGTAATAATCTTTGGCATGTTGTTCATTTGGACGAGGAGTACGACTGGTTGCCGAGACACTAAATTCCATCTGCGGAAAAGCCGACAACACATACTTTACAAGCGTTGTTTTTCCAGCACCCGACGGAGCCGAAACGATAACAACCTTATTCATAAAATATTCATCAATTGTTCTTTTATTTTCTCGAGTTCATCTTTCATAATAATAACTTGCTGTTGGATATTAAAATCCTGAGCTTTTGACCCTAAGGTGTTTATCTCTCGTCCCAATTCCTGAATTATAAATTGCAACTTTCGACCAGCATACATTTCATTCATCGATACTTCCCTAAAATACTTACAATGCGAACAAATACGCACCTTTTCTTCGGTTATATCCATCTTTTCGAGATAATATATAAGTTCCTGTTCAAAACGGTTTTTATCATAGTTATTATCGCCCAGAAGCTCTTTTAAGGAATTTAATATACGTTGTTTAATAGCTTCAATGCGTTGTTGTTCAAATGGTTCTATTTTCTTTACTACTTCCTCAATAATATCTATCCGCTTCAGAATATCGGACATTAGCGATTGACCCTCGTATTTTCGGAATTGTACAACTTGTTCTAACCCTTTTAAAACTATACTTAAAACAGCATTTTTTTCCTCATCACTTAGTTGCGGCGTTGTAGTTTGAACAACATCGGGCATACGTACGATAACCGAAAACCAATCAGGTTCGTAATCAAGTAAGTCTAGTTCTTTTTTTATTTCTTTTAATACCTGAAAATGTGTTTTAAATGCCGTTTTGTTAATGAAAGAACTTACAGGCTGTTCCAACCATTCGATACCGATAATTAAGTCTATTTTGCCTCTAACTAAATGAACCGACAAAAGATTTCGAATATCCTGTTCCAGCTCTTTGTACAAAAAAGGCAAGCGCACATTGCAATCAAACGACTTGCTGTTTAAGCATTTTATATCGAGCAAAATTTGTTTGGTACCGACTATTTCTGACAGATGACAGAAGCCGGTCATCGATTGTTGCATGCACAAATCATTTATGGTTCTTTGTAAAAACGTTCTATTTCGGGGAAAAAGAAAGCAGCCTCCCATTGTGCTGTTTCGTCGCTGTCGGATCCATGAACCGCATTCCGCTGTATCGACTCGGCAAAACGCTTACGAATGGTGCCCTCCTCGGCTTTGGCTGGGTCGGTTGCTCCTATCAGCTTGCGGTAATCCTCTACTGCATTCTCCTTTTGAAGAATTGCTGCTACAATGGGTCCCGAACTCATAAATTCGACCAGGCTCTCATAAAATGGTTTGCCCTTATGTACCGCATAAAACTTAGCGGCACTCTCTTTCGACAATCGCGTCATCTTTAACGAAACAATATGAAAACCAGCCTGATTAATCATGGCTAAAATTTCGCCAACATGCTCATTTTTAACAGCACCCGGCTTAATCATAGTAAAAGTTATATCTCCTGCCATTTTCACAAAAATTTATTTTCAAAAATAAAAAAATGATACCATCTTTACAAATTGTTTTTTAATATCAATTTAATCATGAATTCTGCAATATTTCAGCTAAAAAATTACATATTACAATCAAACAAAATACTAGTTGTTGGACACGAAAACCCCGATGGCGACACTATAGGCAGTGTGCTTGGTCTCTATGGACTTCTAAAAAAAATGGACAAAGAGGTTTATGCCATTTTTCCAAACGATGCCCCCGAATTCCTCAAATGGCTCCCTTTTTTTAACAATTGTCTTATCCATACAAAATCATCACAAAAAGTTAGCCAGTTATTAGCCGAAACTGAACTTATTATTGGACTCGATTTTAATGAACTTAAACGTATTGGCAAGATATCCGAAGAAATCAAAAAACTCAATTGCACCAAAGTTATCATTGATCATCATCCCTATCCCGATCCTTTTTTCGATATCATCTTATCCGATACGGAAGTAAGCTCTACAGCCGAACTTGTTTATCGCTTTATCGATCGGCTTGAATGGACACACCATATCGACGATAGTATAGCTACCTGCATCTTTACAGGCATTATGACCGATACATTGAGCTTTAACGTCAATGCACACCGCCCCGCAACATTCGAAACAACCGCTAAGCTTCTGAAATACAACATTGACAGAAACGATATACACCGAAAAGTGTTCAACAGCTTTAGCGAACAACGCATGCGTTTACTGGGATATGCATTACATCAAAAAATGAAAGTTCTTTACGAATGGAATACTGCATACATCTGGCTAAACAAAGACGAGCTTAAGCATTTTTGTTTTCAGATTGGTGATAGCGAAGGCATGGTCAATTACCCGTTGAGTATCAAAGGAATTAAATTAGCTGCCTTGTTTCTCGAAAAAGAAAACCACATAAAAATCTCCATGCGTTCGATTGGCAATGTACCAGTAAACGAAATTATGAAAAATCATTTTTCCGGAGGCGGACATAAAAATGCTGCCGGGGGCGAAGAATATCATCTATCGCTTGAGGATACACTTCAAAAATTCGAAAGTATATTACCTTTGTACCAAACATATCTATGGGAAAAATAGCATACATCATATCACTGTCGCTTTTTTTATGCCTGCTATATTCCTGCAAACAAGAACGTCCAAAACCTAAATCGGAAGAAGAAGTGCTGGCATACAAGGAACCTCTTGTTAAAGTAAATCAAATACTGGTCGATAAAGATTCATTACGTATTGCACGTTACAACGAACGAAAAAAATTAGGGCTTACCGTTGGTCTCAACGGGCTCTGGTATAAGATAGAACACATCGGCAAAGGAGATTCGGCTAAATTCAATAAAGTTGCCAGCATTAAATACAAATTGTATTTGCTCGAAAATGGAAAATTATGTTACTCGAGCGATTCTGCCGGTATAAAAAGTTTTGTAGTTGGCAAAGACAATATCGAATCAGGACTCGATATAGGAATTCGTATGATGCGCGAAGGCGACAAAGCCATATTTGTATTACCGCCCAATCTTGCACATGGTCTGTTAGGCGATGAGAATTGCATACCTCCCCGTAGTATTATTATTTACGAAGTTGAGCTATTGCAAGTAGATTAATTTTTTACGTAAATTTTTACCAGAACTAACAAGAATACAAAACAAAATTTTCATCGAAAGCCTCTCCATTGCCAGTACATGACAAACAAAAAAAACAGTATCTTTTTACACACTTTAATTCGATGTAGCAACAAACAAAGCATTTTTTAAACTTTATTTTCAGATAAATGAAACAAAAAAACAACTTTTTATTACAATTAACACCGATTATTTATTTACCACATCTGGCTCAGATATATCAGATATAAATATGAATATATACATTTGCAAAAATTTTCCAATTATGAAAAATCTTATCACATTTACATTGCTATGTTTTATATGTCAACAAATGTATAGTCAATCGCTCACTACTTATTTTGAACTTAGCAACTTTAAACGAACACCTCGTTACGATTCGACCATAGCATATTGCAAGTTATTAGCAAAATCTTCTCGATTTATTCAATACCAAAGCATTGGTACAAGCCATGAAGGACGAGAAATCCCTTTACTAATAGCAGCAAACAAAAACGAATTTAATCCTGCTCAGGCTCATAAATCGGGCAAAAATATTATCCTCATTCAGGCCTGTATTCATGCTGGCGAACCCGACGGAAAAGATGCAGGCTTCTTACTTTTTAAAGATTTGATAACCAAACCCGAACTAAAAGATCTGCTCGAACACAACATCATCTTGTTTATACCAATCCTGAATGTCGATGGGCACGAGCGTTTTGGTCCGTTCAACCGCATCAACCAAAATGGTCCCATCGAAATGGGCTGGAGATGCAATGCACGCAATCTAAATCTTAATCGCGACTACATCAAAGCACAATCCATCGAAATACAGCACTGGCTAAAACTGTTCCACCAATGGCAACCTCATTTTTTTATCGATTGCCATACAACCGATGGAGCCGATTATCAATACCCCATTACCTATGCTTTGGAAATATACGGCAACATGGATAAAGAAATTACCGAATGGCAAAAAAACATACTCCTCCCGTTATTAGAAAAAGATATGAACTCATCGGGATACCCCATTTTTCGTTATGTAGCTTTTCGCAATTGGTACGATTTTGAAAGTGGCTTATCGGCATGGGTTACACCGCCATCACTGTCGCAAGGCTATACTGCACTGGTCAACTGCCCGGGACTACTTATCGAAAGCCACATGCTCAAAGATTACAAAACACGCGTTTTGGGTACTTACGAAATGCTCAAACACACACTACAAATTTTAACAAAAGAAAAACAGCAATTACAACAATTAGCTTACAAAATAAAACAAAAAAAAGAACTTACCGTTGCCTTTAAGCAAACCAACGATAGCGTTATGGTATTTTTCAAAGGTTACGAATATACGGTACAAACCAGCGATTTGTCAGGTGGAAAATGGATTACATACTCCCATACTCCTCGAGACTATGTTTTACCTATGTTCGAAACATTCGTACCATATAAGGTTATAGCCGTCCCCGATTATTATGTTATTCCCTCTTCGTGGTCTGGATTCTTCAAACACTATTTCGATTTGCATAATATTCAATATATTACAATTAACGAAACTAAAACCATCGAAGCAGAATTTTATCGGTTTAAGAATGTAAAACTATCGTCCACATCGTACGAAGGTTGTCAACGAGTTAATTCTTATGAAATCGAAACTTTTAAACAAAACTTCAAACTCCTTAAAGGTTCATTATTTGTTTCAACTAATCAACCAAACTACCAAATTCTCATTCACCTGATTGAGCCAGATGCTCCTGCATCACTCTTTACTTTTGGATTTTTCAATACCATTTTCGAACAAAAAGAATATGGCGAACCTTATGTGTTAGAAACATTAGCTCGCAAAATGCTCGAAAACGATAGTATTAAACAGGCTTTCGACAATTTTCGACAAAAAAATCCGAATGCTACCAGTTACGAGATACTAAATTGGTTTTATCATCAATCGCCTTTTGCCGATCCATGGCTAAATGTTTATCCGGTAGGCAAAGTCTTTAACCATAAATAGTATGAAAAGCATAACCTCCGAACTATTATCGAGCATTTACAAAGGTGAATTTACTTTATCCGAAACCTATCGTTTACTTTATTCGACCGATGCCAGTATTTATCGCGAACTGCCTTTGGGTGTTGCCTTCCCTTCGAACGATGAAGAAGTACGGCAACTTATTCAGTTTGCCTCTACCTATCGAATAGCACTCATACCACGTGGAGCAGGTACTTCGCTCGCAGGACAGGTAGTTGGCAATGGACTAATCGTCGATTTCTCCAAACACTTTAATCGTATTCTGGAAGTAAATACCAACCAACAATACGTTATTGTTCAACCCGGTATTGTGCTTGACGAACTTAATAAACAACTTAAACCCTTTGGAATGTTTTTTGCCCCCGAAACTTCTACATCGAACCGGTGCACCATTGGCGGCATGATTGGAAATAACTCATGCGGTGCACGATCATTAATATACAAAACGACACGCGAACATATTTTAGAACTCGAAGGTTATCTTAGCGATGGTTCGTACATTAAAACCGAACCGTTAACCAACGAACAATATCATCAAAAACTTACTTTAACAAACCTTGAAGGTGAGGTTTATCGTTTATTACATCAGATTTTATCTGACCAAAATAACCGACTACACATTGAACAACACTATCCCGACAAACGCTTACATCGACGTAACATGGGCTATGCACTCGACATATTGTCGAACATGCAGCCTTTTGCCCCTAATTCGAACGAAGCTTTCAACCTTTCGAAACTTATTGCAGGCAGCGAAGGAACCCTTATCGTAATTACCCGAGCAAAACTTAAACTAACTCCTCTCCCCCCCTCGTGCATTGGGCTGGTATGCATCCACCTCAGTCGCTTCGAAGAAACTTTCGATGCCAATCTGTTAGCCATCAATCATTCCCCTACATCGGTCGAACTCATGGATAACATTATTCTCCAGCTAGCTCGCACCAACAAAGAGCAAGAACAAAACAGTTTTTTCGTCGAAGGCAACCCGGCAAGTATTCTCATCGTAGAATTTGCCGAAAATAGCTTCGAAGAAGTTCATGCAAAAGCACAGCGTTTAATAAACGATTTAAAAGCACACCATCTTGGTTATGCTTATCCTATCGTAACTGGCAAAGATGTGGCAAAAGTGTGGAATTTGCGAAAAGCCGGTCTTGGCATTTTAAGCAATATGGAAGGCCAACGCAAACCCATTAGCTTTATCGAAGATACAGCCGTACATCCTGAATACTTAAAACATTTTGTAGCCGAGATGCAACAACTATTTGACCGATTTGCCCTTGCGTGTGTGTATTATGCTCATATAGGTACAGGCGAAATTCACTTAAAACCAGCATTAAATCTGAAATCAAAAAGCGATCGCAAATTACTACGTATCATAGCCGAAGAAACAGCCAAAAACGTAAAAAAATATCACGGTTCACTCAGTGGCGAACATGGCGACGGACGCCTCAGAGGCGAATTTATCCCTTTTATGTTGGGTAATACCATATACCAGTGGTTAAAAGAAATTAAACAAACATTTGATCCAAATAACATTCTTAATCCCGGAAAAATTGTCAATACACCACCCATGGACACCTCGCTTCGATACTATGAGGGCTACAAAAATCCTTTTATCAAAACGTGGTTCAACTACGCTCGCGACGGAGATTGGCTAAATGCCATAGAAAAATGTAATGGTTCGGCCGATTGCCGTCGAAGTATTCGCATTGGTGGCAACATGTGCCCTACATACATGGCTACCAACGATGAATTTTACAGCACCCGTGCTCGAGCCAATCTTCTTAGAGAAATCATTAGCACCAAAGACAAACCATTTGACAAACAACAGGTATTCGAAATCCTTGATAACTGCATATCATGTAAAGCATGTAAAAGCGAATGCCCTTCGAATATCGATATGGCAAAATTTAAAGCCGAGTTTCTACAGCATTACTATACTCATCATCGAATACCTATCCGAACATTAGCTGTTGCCTATATTCCTAAAATTTATAAATGGACTATCATACTGCCAGAGGTAAGCAATTTTTTCCTTTCTAATAAAATATTTTCTAAACTCATCAAACGTACCATTAAATTTTCTAAACATCGATCTTTACCAAAACTATCCAAAATAACATGGTATCAATGGGCAAAAAAATATTTAAAAAACAACACCGATAGCAACATTTTTCTTTTCTGTGATGAATTTACCAACTACCTCGACAGCAACATCGGTCAAAAAGCTATTTTATTATTGGAAAAACTTGGCTTTCGTGTTAACATTTTGCCCCCAATGGAAAGTGGGAGGACTTACATATCCAAGGGATTACTAAAACAAGCAACTCGCATTGCGCACAAAAACATCGATACACTAATAGAGCTACTTCCACCCAACGCTATCATAATTGGAATAGAACCCTCAGCCATTCTGACTCTTCGCGACGAATACCCCGATTTACTTACAAACACGCATCATCAGTACATCAAAAACATACAAACACAAATTTTCACCATCGAAGAATTCCTCTGGAAAGAATACCAAAAAGGCAATATCAATAGCAATGCTTTTCAATCAATTCAAAAAAATATATACATTCACGTACATTGTCAGTTTAAAGCCATTTCGGACAAAAACATCATTACAAAATTATTAAGCATTGTGCCTGATACCATCATTCACGAAATACCATCGTCGTGTTGTGGTATGGCAGGAAGTTTTGGCTACGAAAAAGAGCATTACGAACTATCGATGAAAATAGGCGAGATGATACTGTTTAAAACAATCCGCAACATCGACAATGAAAGTATGGTAATAGCCAACGGCACCAGTTGTCGCCAGCAAATACTCGATGGCACAGCAAAACAAGCACTACACCCGGTTGAATTCCTATATCAGTCGCTTATTATTAAATAATCAAACGATGTTTATGTAATTTCTGTTTTTCTTTCTTTCTTTGTAAAAAACTTTAAAAAAAGTCCGTTATGTTAGTTTTCTCACCGAAAAGTTATGGTCTATTCGCATTTGTTGTTTTCATCACATTAACTTCGTGCCATACCAAACAAGATATGCTTCCCAACTCAGGCGGAAAACCGGGCGAAGTTATCGTCGTCATCGAAAAAAACGTGTGGAATAGTACTGTTGGCGAGCAGTTAAAAAAAACGCTTATGGTCGATTATCCGGCATTGCCACAAGACGAACCCACTTTTTTGCTGTACCCCATTCCTTTTGCTAATTTTAACGACATCTTTCAAGCCAATCGAAATATTATAAAAGTTACCTTTAATCCGAATTCCGACAGCATGTTTTATCGAATTGGTCGCAACCGCTGGGCTAAACCACAATTAATAATCGAACTTGTTGCTAAAAATATTCAGCAAATGACTGAACTAATAGAAAAAGAAGGTAACAACATCAAAGAACTCATGCTAATCGAAGAACGAAGCAGGCTAATGAAAGTTTACGAAAAATTCAGAGAAAAAACACTTATCTTACCTTTAAAAAAGTTCAACATCGACATGATTATTCCCAAAGGATATCGCTTAAACATCGATACAACGCAATTCATCTGGATTTCGGCCGAAACACCCTATATGAGTCAGGGATTATTTATTTACTCCATTCCATATATCGACACATCACAATTTCAAACTCATGTTCTTATTACAGTACGCGATTCAGTCCTAAAACGTTACATTCCTGGTCCACTCGATGGTACATACATGACTACCGAACATTTATATCCTTTCGTAGAAAAACGATTTGCACTAAACAATCGTTTTACATCTGAAATCAGAGGATTATGGAAAATTGAAAACGATTTTATGGGAGGTCCGTTTGTTCTTTTGGCTACTGTTCATAATAATCAAATGATTATCACCGAAGGTTACGTTTACGCTCCCAAGGACGACAAAAAAAATTACGTCTGGCAAATAGAAGCCATACTCTACTCCATAAAAAACATATAACTGTTAATATCTTTTGCTCATTTGATGATAACTTAAACACTACAAATACGTAAAATGATGTAACGAATATGAGAAAATTGGTGTACATAATCCTTGTAATTTTAATAAGAACAGTAGTTTACGGACAGGATTGCAACATTACGTCGAAAGCAAACGACATGCTCCCCGATAAACTATGTGCTCCGGTTACAGTTACATGGGAAGTTACTTATCGTGGCGTTAACGACGCCGGTACACCCGTAGAAATTGTTTTCGACTGGAACGACGGAAATCCGGTACAGATTGTACCAGCAGTTAATACAAATCCCGCTTTAAAAGAATGGAAAGTTACCGTTGTTCACGTATATCCGCAAGGTGGTCCTCGTTGCAATTATCGACCCGAAGCTACATTACGCGTTAACGGTATATTATGCACAAGTAGCGTACAACAACAAAATGTAACTGTTTGGGATACAGACAATTACAACGGAGGACAATTACAAATCAATCCAGTTATATTTCCTATATGCGTTGGCAACGATGGTACCGTTACATTTCAGGATGTTAGTTTATGGAATTGCGTCCCTCCAGTCGAAAATGATAATCCAAACGATCCCACACGTTGGACACAATGGGTTTACGGCAGCAGCTATACCATCAATGGAGTGCTAGTAGGTGGAACAGCCTATACATATCCTTTTTACGGTCCAGTAGTACCTGCTCCGGGACCTGTTTACGGACCGCAACCACCCAATAATGTTAGCCTTCCTGTATATGCACCCAATACCGCCCTGGTAGGTCAGTTTTTCGAAGTTACACTTCGCAACTGGAACGTGTGCAACCCATACGACGATCCTAATATTCCCGGTCCACCTACCGATCCCATTAATGGCGATTATCCTCCTATTACTACTACAGCCATCATTCTCATTGTACCTTACCCCGACGCTACCATACAACCAGTAGGACCATTTTGTTCCAATGCCAGTGCCATAAATCTGCAAGCAGCTACTCCCGGTGGAACGTGGTCCGGACCGGGTATTACCAATAGTACACTTGGCACTTTCAATCCATCCGTTGCTGGTCCTGGAACACATACTATTACGTACCATGTAACCAATGCTTATGGTTGTACAGGCGTAGGCACCACTCAAATTACTGTCTTTGCTCGTCCAAATATTAACATGCAACCCGGTACAAACCTAACAATATGCCCCGGCGATACTTTATACCTTAATGCTAACCCCACATCCGGAAATCCTAATGGAGGAGCTATAGCCACACACCTGTGGACAGGAGCTACTACATATCTCAATACGACAAATATTCCAAATCCTTATTTTGTTTGCAATACACCCGGTACCTACAATTTAACTTATCGTGTAACCGATGTTAACGGATGCTGGCGGCAACAAAATATTACTATTCAGGTAACTCAAGTATCGGCCAACATTCTTCCCGATCCTGCTCAGGCATGTGCAGGAGTTCCTTTGCAGCTCAACGGCAATCCATCGGGCGGTACCGGCAATTACACCGTACATATCTGGACTGGTGCCGATAGCCTGCTCTCCTTTACCTCTATACAAAATCCTGTGTTTTTATCCACTATTCCTGGTACATATTCGCTACATTATTTTGTTCAGGATAACCTTGGATGCAGTGCTACCGATAATATTGTCATTCAGGTATCGGCAACTCCCACTGCCAATGCTGGCACCGACGATTCTGTTTGCGGAAAAACATATACGTTGCATGCTATACCTAGCATAGGTAATGGCTCCTGGTCGCTAATCGACGGACCTGGCTTAGCCACATTCCAGCAAGCAAACGACGCTAATAGTTTGGTTACCGTTACACTATACGGAACTTATTACTTTCAATGGCTGGAAATATACGGATACAATTGTGTTTCCAAAGATACCGTTCGAATCACATTCATAGAAATCCCTGCATCGAATGCAGGTCAGGATAAAAGCCTCTGCGGATTGCAAACCACTCTCGATGCTATACCCAGTGTGGGAAGTGGAACATGGACTTTATTTAGCGGACCAGGAAATTGTACCATTACCAACCCCGATCAACCCAATACAACAATACAAGCAGATACCTATGGAAGCTACACATTTGTTTGGCACGAAGATAATACAGCCGGATGTACCAATTCGGATACCGTTACTATCCATTTTGATGTTGTACCTGTTGCAGCCTTTCAACCAGTTAATTCAAGCGGTTGCAGTCCATTTACGATACAATTTCAGAATACCAGCCAATACGGACACACATACCTCTGGAAATTCTCTGATAATACACAAAGTACCGATGAGAACCCGATTCACACATTTTACAATACAACCAGTCAAAATGTTCAATATACTATTTTGTTAATTGCCACATCGGAATATGGTTGTAAAGACAGTGTATTACATACATTAATAGTTCACCCCTTGCCAAAATCTCAATTTAACCATGATGCTCAACCGGCATGCAGCCCTATAACAGTTAATTTTACCAATTCATCTATCGATGCAGTTCAATATTTGTGGGACTTTGGCGATGGAACTCAATCGGATCATGTCCATGCTACCCATATTTTTGTAAACAACACCACACTTATTCAGTATTTTACTGTTAAACTAATAGCAACCAATATTTATGGTTGTAACGACACCAGTTTGCAGTATATAACCGTATATCCCGATCCCGACTACACCATTACTCCATCGCCAGCCGAAGAGTGCAGTCCGGCAACCATAACTTTTCTAACTCAGCCCGGCGCACAACAATACATCTGGAACTTTGGCAACGGAGTAAGTCAACAAGGAACTAACATTATCCAGTACACATATATCAACCCCACATTTAACCAACAAATTTTCAATGTACAACTTATTGCCTCTAACTTTTTCGGATGTATCGATACTTCTTATGTTACTATTACAGTAAATCCAAAGCCTGTTGCCAATTTTACTATTCAATCAATTGAAACATGCAGCCCAGCTTTGTTTAACTTTACCAATCAATCACAAAATGCCAATCAACTAAGATGGTATTGGGGCGATGGTACATACGAAGACAATACTACTGCATCGTTGCAACATACATACATCAATAATACAGCAACACCCCAAACATTCAATGTTTCATTGGTTGCTACCAATATTTTCAATTGTAAAGATAGCATAGCATTACCGTTAACCGTATATCCTTCTGTTAATGCAAGCTTTACTGCACCTCAAAACGGATGTTCGCCTTTACTGGTTCATTTTCAAAATCAATCCAGTTCGAATGTCAATTATCAATGGAATTTTGGAAACGGTCAAACATCTCAGCAACAAAATCCGGTTCATGAATTTATCAATACCAGCAATTCACCACAGCAATTTAATGTTGTTCTTACTATAAGCTCTATTTATGGCTGCAGCGATTCATCGAGTTCTGTTATTACTGTATATCCCAAACCTACGGCACAATTTTCAGTTCAAAATCCAGACGGCTGTGCTCCATTCACTGCACAATTCCAGAATCAATCATCGGGAGCAAACAACTTTCTGTACCATTTCGGAGATCAAACAACTTCCACCAGCCCCAATTCCATAGTAACACATTTGTACGACAACATTACCAGCAACCCGGCAAATTATACCTGTTGGCTAATAGTTCAAAACTCGTATGGTTGTAAAGATAGTAGTTCGCAAATTATTACGGTTTACCCGAGAGTACTAGCAAGCTTTACAAGCGATACAGCTGGTTGTACACCGCTATTGCTTACATTCAACAACTATTCGATGTATGCAAGCAATTATACATGGAATTTTGGCGATGGCAACACTTCTACTGCATTTCAACCCAACCATACCTATACCAACAATACTACTGGCACCTTAACTTATACGGTTACGCTAACCGCAACATCAAATTATGGATGTACCGCAACATATCAACGCAACATATATGTGTATGCAGTTCCCAATGTTTCGTTTACCGTCGATTCAACCGTGCTGCACTATCCCAACACGACCGTTGTTATCGACAACACCACGCCGGGAGTGTGGCAATATACATGGAACTTTGGAGATGGCACAACATCTTCGCTGATAGAACCCATATCGCATACCTTCCCCAATTACGGCAACTACACCATTACCCTAACTGCCTTTTCGCCTTATTGCCGCGATTCGGCTTCGCAAACCATTCATATCGTTCCCCCACCACCCATTGCTCATTACATACCTTCGTACGCTAGCGGATGCCTACCCTTATCGGTAAGCTTTACCAACCAGAGCCAATATGCTACCAGCTATGTATGGAGTTTTGGCGATGGCAATACATCGAACGAAACACATCCCACGTACACCTATTCAACTGCGGGAAGCTATACCGTAAGCCTTACAGCCATTGGTCCAGGCGGACAAAATACATACAGCGCCGGACAGGTCGATGTTTATGCCAATGCCATAGCCTATTTCACAGTTTCGCCCAGCGTAGTATTTATTCCATCTCAACCCGTACAATGCATCAATTTATCGCAAAATGCTACATCGTATTTATGGAATTTTGGCGATGGAATAACATCTACCGAAATCAACCCCAAACATTACTACACACAAGAAGGCGAATACCACATTCAACTAATAGCCAACAATCAACATAACTGCCCCGACACCTTTACTGTGTATCGAGCTGTAGTTGCCAAATCTGAAGGCAAAATTGAATTTCCTAGTGCCTTTACTCCAAATCCAAACGGACCTAATGGCGGACACTACAATCCGAACGACTACAATAACGATGTTTTTCACCCTGTTTTTGTAGGAGTTGACAAGTATAAACTCAGTATATTCAATCGCTGGGGTGAGTTGATTTTCGAAAGCGACGATCCGTATATCGGCTGGGACGGATATTATCGTGGAGAATTATGTAAACAAGATGTGTATGTTTGGAAAGTAAGTGGTAAATTTGTAAACGGTCAATCTTTCTTTAAAGCAGGAGATGTAACTTTATTACGATAAAAATATGAAAATTTATTTATTCATTATAGGAACCATACTTTTGCTAACAGCCAATAGTTTCTGTCAGAAAAAGTATTCTAAATTATACTACGGCAAACTCGAAAAGGCCAATAGAGAATATTTTTCAGAAAATTATCACATAGCCCTTCCGTTATACAGCGAATTATATGCTATGGACACAACAAATCTCGACATATCGTACAAATTAGGACGTTGTATTTTTATTATTAGAAGAGAATCACAAGAATCGTTTAATTATTTTCAAAAAGCCAAGGTTCAATACCCATGTGCCAACTTTTATTTAGGCAGACTATACCATGCCCAACAAATGTTCGACAAAGCACTTGAGTGTTACTTAGAATGTAAAAATGCAGGCGAAAACAGAGATGTAAGTATCGAGGAAATTGATTTTTATATGCAAAAATCGCTTAATGCAAAAGAAATGATGCTTGTACGCTCGAATGCTACCATTAGCAATATGGACAACGGTATCAACACGCCATTTCCCGAATACTGTCCGCTACTTAGCCCCGATGAAAATACCATTTACTTTACCAGTCGCAGAAAAGGATCTACTGGGAATAAACTCGATGTAAACTACGAGTATTATGAAGATATTTATTATGCTCAAAAAGTAAACGGTGTATGGACCGATGTAAAAAATATCGGACCTCCAATAAATACCGATTTACACGATGCAACCGTAGCTATTTCTAAAGACGGTCAGCAAATGTACATATTTCGTACTGCTCCAAACTTACTACAAGGCATAATAATGGTTACCACCTTAATAGATGGAAAATGGAGCGAACCCAAACTGTGCGACTTCCCCATTTTCAACGAAACAGGTACCGTTACCTCGTTAAGTATTTCGCAAGATATGAACACTATCTATTTTGCAGCCAATTTTGAAGGTGGGTATGGCGGAAAAGATATCTATCGCATCACACGAATGCCCGATAGTTCGTGGAGCCGTCCTATGAACTTAGGACCTACCATCAACACACCTTACGACGAAGAATCTCCATACATTCACCCCGACGGAGTTACTCTTTTCTTCTCGTCAAAAGGACATAAAAATATGGGAGGTTTCGATGTATTTAAGTCCGTTAGAGATGAAGAAGGACGGTGGTCTGTACCAGAAAACCTGGGTTACCCAATTAACAGCGTAATGGACGATATGTATTTTATTGCTACTTTCGATGGTAAAACCTTTTACCTCTCATCAAACAGAGATGATGGTAACGGAGGTATGGACATATACAAAGGCGAAATCATCGATCCACAGCAAAATCGCTTAATACTAAGAGGAACCATTATGACCAACGAGCCCGAAGTAGCACCCATTAAAGCAACTATTACAATTATTGACTACGATACAAAAGAACTTCAGGGCATTTATCGTACTTCAAAAAACGGAAAATACATTTTGGTACTACTTCCTCGAAAAAAATACAAAATGATTATCGAAGCCGACAATTATTACACATTCTCTACCGAAATAGATCTAAAAGAACGTATGCAATTTGAAGATTTGTTTAAAACAATTATTTTAAAGCCTGTACAACAAGAATGAGAAAAGAGGTTGTTATTAGTTTGTTTTTTTGCTTCGTAGCAAATATTGAAATAATTGCACAAGATCCTCACTTTTCGCAGTTTTTTGTAAACTCATTATACCTTTCTCCTTCATTTGCAGGAAGCACCAGAGGTTCAAGGGTTATTACCAGCATTCGCGATCAATGGCCAGGTATTCCGGGTTCGTTTTTTACATCTACACTTTCGTTCGACCATTTTATCTCTACACTCAACAGTGGGGTGGGTTTACTAGTTATGAAAGACATTGCCGGTCAGGGACGACTTGGCAGTATGCAAATTGGCGTACAATACACCTATCAATTTCGCATCTACAAAGATTATCTTATTCGACCTGCTATACATCTCTATCGATCCAACAGAACCATTCAATTCGACCGCCTTATTTTTAACGATCAACTAACACTCTCCGGAGTATCTGGCAGTAGTGTAGAAGTACCGCCTTTAAAACAAGTAGGATATGTCGATTTTGCCTCGTCTATTCTCATTTACAATCCAACACAATGGCTGGGCATTACATGGGATCACATGCTCGAACCCAACCAATCTATTTTAGACGAGTATAGCAAAATACCTGCCAAATACAGCATTTTTTTCGGTAAAAAGGTTTATCTAAAAGGCAAAACAAGCGAGTACAACGAAGAAAGCATCAACATCTGGGCACATTATCGCTCGCAAGGCAAATTTGATCAGTTTGACCTTGGCGCATATTGGCTTAGAACACCTATTATTTTAGGACTGTGGTACAGAGGAATACCCGTTTTAAAAGCATACAAAAAAGGCTACCAAAACAACGATGCTGTAATTGTTCAGGTAGGCTACATTTGGAAGGATTTTAAATTTGGATATTCGTACGATATCACTATTTCACGCTTAATTGCCAATACTTTTGGTTCACATGAAATAAGCATTGTTTACGAATTCAATCAAAATCAAAAGATGAATAAAAAAACCCGCAAAGTTATTATACCGTGTCCTAAATATTAGTTGTTTATGAAAATTGCAGTTGATTTCGACGGAACCATTGTAGAAGACAAATATCCACAAATAGGCGAAGAAAAAATGTTTGCTATAGAAACTCTAAAACAACTGCAGCAACGTGGGCATCAGATTATATTATGGACATATAGAACCGGCAAAGAACTCGAAGAGGCCATTGAGTTCTGTCGAAAACGTGGATTAGAATTTTATGCGGTTAATAATAATTATCCCGAAGAAAAACCCGAAGACAAAATGCCTCGAAAAATCAACGCCGACATATTTATCGATGATCGCAATCTGGGCGGCTTTATCGAATGGGGTAAAGCATGGCAAATAATTACCAACGAAAGCCTTGAAGCCATAGAACAACAATTTAAAGACAAAAAAAATTTTTGGAAAAAAATTTTTAGAAATCAAAGATAGTGGCCCTACCAGGAATCGAACCTGGATTTAAAGTTTAGGAAACTTCCGTTCTATCCGTTGAACTATAGGGCCAGTTTTTTAAAAAGCTAATTTCGCAAAAAGTTCCGTATTTCAATAATATTACCATTTTCGTCCCACTCGGTTTTTTCAATATATACCCCATCTCTAAAAAGTGCCTCTTTCTTCTTTTGTCCGTTTTCGTAGTACCAAACATTGATTCCATCCATCTCGTTATTCTTATAGTTCGATTTAATACGTATTTTACCGCTCGAATAATAATAATTCCATTGTCCTTCTTTCTTTCCCATATTATATCGACCTTCTATTTTTTTCTGTCCATTGCTATACCAGTATTCCCACAAACCGTCTTTAATACCGTTGACATACGAACCACGAAGTCCCTTTTGCCCGTTTTCGTAGTAACCATAACACTGCCCCGTGTATGGCTCAGTAGCATTTTTTAAATAAGCAATACTATCTTTTATCACAAGCTGACGATAATCGACACCTTGTGCAAATGTTTTATCCAAAAGGTTTTGAAAATATTTTTTTAATTTCTTTTGCATTATTTCATTATCAAGCAAACTCTTGTCTTTTCGGTCTGTTACATCAATGGTTACCGTAATATTTTCGGGGTCGGGGCAGTATGGGCAACGAAACCATGCAATAACAACACCTGCTTTGTCATCTACGTCGGATATTTTAGTTTTTTTCCAACGTATAAAATTGCTTTTTATCTTAAAGTCTTTACCTAAATTTTCCTTTACCAGGCTAATAAAGTTAGCAGCATTTTGAAGTTCTCGCGTAGCAAATGTTAAATACCAACGTCCCTTTTCTTCGTTTTTGGTTTTCCACTTTAGTACATCTATAAAATCGTAAGCCAATGCTACTACTTCGTTTAACAGTATGAGCGAATCTTCAAGTTCAAATCTCTGTTGTTGCTTTAAGTTCAACCGATTGATGGGGTATGAAACGGTTTTATATCCCAAGCAACTTATTAGCAAGGTATCATTTAAAAATTGATTAGGGAACGAAAACTCAAACTTTCCGTTTTCATCAGTTGCCGTCCCGTATGGGCTATCCTTTATTCTTACATTGGCATACGCAATAGGTTTCTCGTCTTTTTGGCTAATAATCTGTCCTTTGAGCACATTTTTATCCTGTGCACTTAAGGCAAGCGTTTTTAAAAGAAAAAAAAACAACAATATGTAAATATTACAATTCATTATTATTATTCGATTCTGTAAAATCGAGTGTAATATTGTCATTAAAAGAACTCACATCGTTTTTTTCAGTCTCAGTTGTTGACGACATTTCTAACAATATATTTTGAAAAACCGGTTCTGCTGTATTGGTTTTTGTTGTTCGTTCCTTTTTGTTTCTTTGAATAGGTGCAGATTGATTAGGTTTATTGACAGTTGGAGTAATCAATATCTGCGTATCAAGAAGATCTATTTTGTTGGTTTTTAAAAACATACCCCAACGTATAGCGTCGATAATACTACGTATGGATAATTCTATTTCCCAATCATCATTTGTATTTCGCGGAATAACTGTAAATTCTGTTTTCGATTCGATACAATAATCAAAAATTACCTGAAGGTTTTTTGTCTTAACTAAAATTCTTGGTTTTTCATTTTGCATAATCACACTTTTTTTTGAAGACAGCAAAGTTAGCCTATTTTTCAAATTATACAAAATTATATCTTCTTAAGGTAAGCTAAAAAATCCTAATCTTCTACTTTCATGTTAAGGTAAAAAGGACTGGTTAACTGGGCATATTGTTTTGTATATACATGTCTGACTTCTGTTTCTATGGTTATTTCTTCATATTCAAAACCCGAAGGATGTTTGCCACATTCAATCAACACCCGATGTGCCGGCTTATGATAATTCGGAAAAACTTTGGCAATGCGATAAATACGCCACTTGTAAATTAACAATATATCTTTAAAAAACTCAAATTGGCTAATAGGCAACACCAGTGCCAAACGTCCGTTAGTATCCAGATGCCTGTCCGAAAAGTTTAAAATTTCGTGTAATGTCAAGGTATGATTGTGACGGGCAATGGTCTTTCGCTCGTCAGGGCTGGGAAGCGAATTTAAAAAATAAGGTGGATTGGTGATAATTAAATCGTATTTATATCTGTTTTTACCAAATTTTTGTAGCGACGAATTAATAACACTGATTCTATCAGCCCAGGGTGAATTACGAATATTTTCCAGTGCCTGTTCAAAAGTAGGTTTGTCTATTTCTACGCCAAATATTCTGGCCTCTGCATTACGTTGAGCAATCATTAACGACAAAATACCGCAACCCACACCAATATCAAATACTTTTTTTACATTTTCTACATTTACCCACGAACCTAATAAAATGCTATCGGTTCCTACCTTATGAGCACAATGCTCCTGATGAATAATGAACTCCTTGCACTTAAACCACGTATTTGCCATATTTACCTCAATATGTACAATTTGCCAAATCCATGTTTAAAAAAACGATCGGCATCTGTTTCCAGATGTTCAAGTTGTTTGCCACGATAGGTTGCCGTTACTTTGTAAAAGTATACACCGTTTGCCAGTTTATCGCCAAAATTGTCGGTTCCATCCCATGCATATTCGGTAATATTGCGTCCAATATGAATATTACCCAGTTCTTCGTTGCGAATAGTTTTTACTAACCTGCCCGAAATAGTATAAATGTCTATTCTAAAATCATCGGGCAGCTCGCTCCCCGTGAGCGTAAAAACAAAACGTGTAGAGCTACTGAACGGATTGGGATAATTGAGAACATGAGTTATAGCCTGACGAGTTACAACTCTAAAACGAATGGTATAATCGTAATCGCCACTATTGTTGTTCGAAACATCTTTTGCCTGAACACGAAGCAAATAAGTGCCATCGGTCAGTATAGGCTTAAATTCAATCTTACAGCTATTCTTGGGCAGATGTGCCGGATAAAATAAAAGCAAATAATCGGAATTATTGAAATAAATACGACGTTCGATATTGCTTCTCAAATCGGTCAGATAAATAGCAAAAAGTGAAGTATCGTTCAATGCTAAAAATTTATTTTCGTCTTTCAATTGTATCACAATATTTGGATGAGCCGAAACAATATCGTTATCCATAATGCGCACACCATCAAATGTTACATCAAGAAGTGGGTTAATTTTATCGGTCATTACATAAAACGATTTTACTGCATAATTATTGAAATGATACTGCTCGAGCTGGTCGTAAGTTCCAAACGAAGGATTAACACAATTTACCTCATACCAGAGGTAATTCAAACCGGGCAAACCACGGGTTGAAAAACGAATGGTGTCCATTAGCACATCGGCAGATGGATGTTTCCGTAGTCGTTTTAGTTTTAAAGGCACCTGCTGGTTATTTTTGTCTTGAACCCAATAACGTACTAAAAGACTATCCATATCGTAAGGACTTACATTACGTGTAGCCACGGCAAATGTTATCATATCACCTTCCTGCAAGGTATCTTTGCTGAAATAATACCCATCCAATGGAGAAATAGCCGTCTCAGGAACACCATCGAACGTTATTTGCCAGCGTTTAAGCTGAGTGGGTGTTTTAAGAGAATCGTCCTGTGTAAAAAACGAAAATCGCACGTAAGGATATTCCTGAGCATTTACATAATGATCTAAATTATACAAATCAAGTGTATCGCGAGTCATCATCGAAATAGCAACAATGCTATCGAAGTTAGCTTTATAGGCTGTTAGGCTTATGTATTCATGATCGCGTGTCGGATGTTCGTTCGATTTTGGCAACCAGTGAAGGGTTTTCCACTTATTCGAAGGGCCAATCAAGGTCGAATAAACATTACCATTAAAGTAATTAACCGGAATATCTACGTCCAGTACCAATGTATCCAATTTATTTCCCGACAATTCTACAACAGAGCCAAAATCGCCTTTTTTGCAAAACAGGATATATGCTCCATCATCGGGGATAGACCGAATTTGCACAGCACCCATAGCTTCGAGGGTTTGATACAGCTCTTCGGGCCATTGTTGAAAATATCCCAACCTAAAATTGTACAACAACACGTAATGTCCGTTAGGGACTACATCGCGTAAGAAGGTTGTTAGATTCGATAAACCTATTGCATCGCTAAAAAATGTAAAATAATAATCGGGTCGTAGCTTAGGCGGACATACTGGATAATTGACATGCCCGTAATGGTTACGATCGCTTGTCCATGGCTCAATGGTATATGGGTCTATCACAACAGCCAGCATTGCATGTCCCGGCGAACACGAACTTCGTTCAACGATATTGTCTAAATTGAAAAAGTAATCAAAATAACTACTTGCCGCATTGGCACCCATAGTCTGACAACGCAATTCCTTGGGAGTTGTTATAAATTCGAATGTACGAATATTCCGATTGTAGTTAATAAAACGAAAACGGTCTTTTTTAAATTGAAAGAAATGTGCCTGCGACCAACCTGTTTTACCCGTAATGTAAATAAACGAACTTTCTTTCCAGTTGGGATTTGAAGCCATTGCTACACGCCAATAATACACGGTACAGTCGCTTAACTGAATAGGAGGTTTCCACGCAATAATTCCTCCCGATTGATATACCATACCCGTTTTTTTAAACGGACTATTAAAAAGATCGGTTGTATCGATCTCAAATACATAATTTGCCATTGGCAAAAACGGATATCCTGTACTGGCTATCAACGTTACTGAGTCATTGGGATAAATAGCAAACTCATACGGGTAAATGGGAGTTATATCGCTTACAGAAATAAATTTTTGAACACAAACCTGATTGTTGATTTCGTTTGACTCCGGTATCCAATTCAATGCATCGGCTGTTATGCAAAACTCATTATTTCCCGAACCATTTACAAAATCAACTGGTAAACGAAATACCACAGTATCTTTGTACAAACATTTTTGTCGAATCTTGGTGTATGTCTGCTGTGTTCCATTGTTTAAAGTTCGGTCTATTCGCACTGCGTAAGGAGAAATAAAAGCCTTACCATAATTGGTAACAATCACTTTCAACTCAAATGTATCCATATCGCTGGTAATGTTGTTGGGTATAAACGAAACATCGGCAGCATGAATAGTTAAATCGGGCAATATGCCAACGTGCATTCGCACTGCTGGATCGCCATGCAAAGTGTAATCGTAAACCGTATTCTTTACAAAAGCATGATTTCCATTTTGAATTATTAGCTCTTCAGCAGTTTCTCGAATGCATGTACCCAATGGCTTTGCAAAGCTTTTATAACTTATTTGACGATAAAATTCACTGGCATACAAAAACAAATACGATGCATTGCCCAAATCGGCTGATGCTAAAAAAGCGATCGAACCTTTATTGGGAATAATTACCCACCGCTCGGCAATACGCTTATAATCGGGCAAGTGAATATCACCCGACAAACAAGTATTGGCAAACAATAATGGATAACGTCCATCGTTTTGATATGTCGATGGCTCATCAATATTTTGGTCAAAACCACTCGAAGTACCATGCCCAAAAAAGTTCATTATACTACACCCATCGTTTATCAAATGACGAATAGAATCCGATACCGTTATTTGTATAGGTAAACTGCTGTTTTTCAAAAACGTTTGCACATATCCACCATACAACGTATCTTCAATGATTTGCTCGAGCGAAAGTAAATAGCCCTCTATCATAAGCTGTTCGGTACTGTTTATACCGCCACCAAAATGCAGTATCCGCTTGTGCCAGTTAGCAGCATGCATATTTTCGTGCTGTATAACTTTATTTAAGTATGTAATTACATCCATTGCCGAAGTTGCAGCCAACCTGCCTATCGAATATCTAGGAATATCGCCCAGCAATCCCGCAGTAAAAAATATATCGCTGGGGGGAGTACCATACGTTGGTACTAAATTTTGAGCATAATACGAAGCATTTTGACGACACATCTCACTATGTATGCCTTTACCAATAATCAATATGTGCTCTATATTCTGCTGATATTGAGCATACAAAGCCCGCAAAAAGTTGTGTATCGACAACGGATGTTTCGGTATGCCATACGAATACTGATCGTATAGCTGAGTAATATCTACTACTAAACTCTGATAGCCTGTCGAATTTCGATAACTGGCATATTGATTGGCTACTGCTTTCAACAAAGGATGTGTAATGATAATATAATTCGCTTGCTGAGCCAAATCGATATAACGTGTATAATATTGACCGGGGAGTACCGTTGCATAATATACTGAATCTTCGTTACAATAATATAATAGCTTTTCGCTAATACCACCATTCGGTACAAGCGACTTATGAACACCCGATTCAAGTTTTGTGTAAATTTTTCGATGATTACTTATATCCCACAACAATACTTTAGAAGCAGCAGGCAATGATATCTCAACATAACTTTTGCCATAGCTCGCATGATTGGGCAAATAAAATGCATATCGATGCGTCTCAAACAACATTTGATGTGGATATCGAATTTTGACATACGAAACAGCTTGCTTATCGGTAACAACCATCAGGTCGTTTACCGATTCTATCTTAAAAAAAGTTTGATTGGGTAAAGAAAGATTCAATGATAAATGCTTTTCTATTCGGTTCAATCCACTGTAAATAGTATCAAACACAGACATATTGTTCACACTAAAACGCAGATGATGATTTCCCTGTCCTGCATAATTTGAATTAGAAACACCAAGTATTACAAATGAAACATAAACCGGCAACGAAGCATTGAAAAAATTCGGTGTAGAAAGTAACAAATTTAAAGGTGAACCTATATCGGCAAACGAAGTAGCCCAACCTTCACTCCTATTGTACCAACAACCTATATCGCCATAATAATACACATCGGGACGTACTAATATACGTTCAACATAACAATGGCTATGTGTTGCCTGCTGAAATGCCGAAAACAACGTATCGGTCTCGTACGAAACTCTTTTGTTTTGCAACGAGTTATTCCACGTCAGAAAATAATATATCGTATCGTTAATTAGCGAGTAATAAGGGTTTACAATATTTGTTGGCTGATCGTACAGTAGCGAATCGTACCAACCATCGTTGGCTTCGGCATAAAATTCAATGTAATCGGTATTATTGAATACCCCGTCATCTTCTCCGTGTACATAAATATATTGCTCTTTACCCCTTCCAAACAATTGAATGTTTTTGGGCGAAATATTGTTTATAGGAAAACCTGCCTGAACTAGCTCCTGACGAGTAATACGATACAAACCTGTACGAAATATAGGTATTTTAAAATACTTTTGATTATAGTCTATCCATTCGTTACCTAGTGGTTGAGCAACAATGCACACAGGTAAAAAAAACATTACTAATATAAGTATGATTAAAAAGCGAACCATAAAATTCACCCGTTAAATATAGAAATTTTTTAGGTTTGCTTGAAAAGCAAAACAAAATTTTTATCAATTAAAAATTCATTTATCGGCAAAATAATTGTTGTACAATTCTTAGTTTTATTTATTTTCTTCACTTTTAAAGAACTATATTTATTCATTAAAAACCATTAAAATGGCGAACAATTGAATTTCCCGATACCGCAAATCACATTTCTGGTGAAGCGTCGGCAAACCGGAAAAAGTCGATTTTTTTAATCGCATTGGATTTAACGCATTTTATGCCATAGACTTTCAAATTGAATTACGATTATCTATTAACAACACAGATGGTATTCCCAAATTATACCAATATTATTCGAATAAATTAGTTTTAACATACTTTACGTTATTAAATATTTAGCCTTAAAAAAATGATTGCTCTTTTTATTTTCATTCAAATTACGTACGTTTGCAAAAATTTTTATAGCTATGATATCTGTTAACGAAGCCATATCGCTAGCTCTAAAACATGCTTTTATATTAGGTACCGAAAAAATTAGCTTTAACGAATCATTGGGACGTATTTTAGCCGAAGACATAAATTCCGACATCGATATACCATCGTTTAACAAATCGGCTGTAGATGGCTATGCTCTCCGCAAAGAAGATATTAACCTACCCCTAACCATCGTTCAAACGATACAAGCTGGAGATATAACTACGGTCAAACTTAACCCTGCCGAATGTGTCAAAATTATGACCGGTGCACGCCTACCCTATAACGCCGACTATGTAGCAAAAATCGAAGATACCGAAATTGACCCCTTAACAGGTAAGGTACATATCCGAAAAGTCGAAAATAAAAGTAATATTCGCTATCAAGCCGAAGATATTAAAAAAGGTGAACGCATACTCAGCAGTGGAACACTTATTCGTCCTCAAGAAGTTGCTACACTAGCATCTGTTGGAAGAACTACCGTGCAGGTATTTCAAAAACCCACAGTTATTATAGCCTCTACAGGCAACGAATTGGTAGAACCACATCATACGCCTACCGACTATCAGATACGCAATTCAAATGCTTATCAACTACTTGCACAATGCCATCGGATGAACATCTACGCATCGTACCATGGCATCATCGCCGATAACGAAACCATTACATACCACCATTTAAAAGAAATTAGCCAACCATATGACGTAGTTATTCTTACTGGTGGTGTTTCTATGGGAGATTTTGATTTCGTTCCCCAAACTATTGAAAAACTCGGATATAAAATCGTGTTCAAATCTATTGCTGTTCAACCAGGCAAGCCCACCATGATGGCCCAAAAAGACAACAAGGTAATTTTCGGATTACCTGGCAATCCAGTATCTTCTTTTATTCAATTCGAACTTGTTGTGAAGCCATTTTTATACAAGCTCATGGGACATACTTATCGTGTAAGCGAAATTTTATTGCCTCTTGCACATGATTACCGATCAAAAAAAACCGATCGTACCAGATTAGTACCAATAAAAATAGAAGATAACAAAGTAGTAGCGGTTGAATATCACGGCTCAGCTCATTTGTTTGCCCTTAATGAGGCAGAAGGAATAATCCGTATCGAACCCAATGTAACTCAAATCGATGCTGGAACCTATGTTACTGTACGACTCTTTTAATCGCCAAATCAATTACCTGAGAATTTCGGTTACCGACCGATGCAATTTTCGCTGCACTTATTGCATGCCTCAGGAAGGCGTACAGCACATAGCGCACGAACATATATTGCGTTACGAGGAAATTATCGAATTTGTAAGAATTGCCGTTAAATACGGAATCAATAAAATTCGTATCACCGGTGGAGAGCCTTTGGTTAGAAAAGGTATTGTACAATTTATCGAAATGCTTTCCCAAATAAAGGGAATAACCGACCTATCACTTACTACCAATGGCTTTTTGCTCGAAGAGATGGCACCCGATATCAAAAAAGCCGGTATCCATCGCATCAATATTAGTTTAGATACACTCAACTCCGATAATTTTAAAGCCATTACACGAGGAGGCAGTGTAGACAAAGTCGTTAATGGTATTCTTAAAGCTAAAGAATTAGGCTTTCACCCCATTAAAATTAATGTCGTAAAAGGCATACAAACAGAACAAGAAATAGAAGAACTTAAAAAATTTGCCCTGCAACACCATTTAGAATTACGTTTCATTCAACTCATGAATTTAAAACATGGTGTATTTTCCAGAGTAGAGGGCGGCGAAGGTGGAGCATGTCATTCATGCAACCGTCTTCGTCTGACAGCCGATGGATATCTTATGCCTTGTCTTTTTAACGATATTAAATATCATATTCGCACATACGGCTACGAAGAAGCACTACTTAAAGCAGTTAATACAAAACCCTTGTCGGGAACTCACAATTTAAGTCGTTGTTTCTATAACGTTGGCGGTTAGTTTTTTAACTGTTCCAGGTACATTTGTATTGTCTTCTCAAGTCCAAAATAAAGGGCATCACTTATCAAAGCATGACCAATCGAAACCTCCAATAAATGTGGAATATTTTGTACAAAATAACGAAGATTTTGCAAGTTCAAATCGTGGCCAGCATTTAATCCAAGCCCAACCTCATTGGCTACTTCGGCAGCTTTAATAAAAGGCTCAATGGCTTGCTCACGATTAACTTCGTACATACTAGCATACGGCTCAGTGTACAGTTCTACCCTATCGGTTCCGGTTTCCTTTGCCCAGCGAATATTTTCAAGGTCGGTTTCAACAAAAAGCGATGTTCTAATACCTACCTCGTGCATTTCGCGAATTACTTTTTTTAAAAAATATATGTTAGGCTTTATTTGCCACCCCGCATTGCTGGTTAACGCATCTGGGGGATCGGGCACAAAGGTTACCTGAGCCGGTTTAACCGTTTTTACCAGTTGCAAAAATTTTTCCGAAGGATAGCCTTCTATATTGAACTCTACGTTTATAAGTTTGCTAATTTCATACACATCACTATAACGAATATGCCGCTCATCGGGACGAGGATGAACAGTAATGCCTTGTGCACCAAATCGTTCACAATCAACGGCAGCTTTAGCAACATTAGGAATATTTCCACCTCGAGCGTTCCTAATTGTTGCAATTTTATTTATATTTACGCTCAACTTTGTCATCTTTTTTTGTGGCAAAGTTAAAAAGTAGAATTAAAGTTTTCAACATGATAGCAAAAGAATTAATATCCGAAGTAGTCCCTCCTGTTAAAACGTCGGATACCGGTATGCAAGCACTGCATTGGATGGAGTTTTTTCGCATATCGCATCTGCCCATTGTCAACGAAAAAGAACTGCTTGGTCTGATTTCCGATATCGATATATACGATTTAAACTCACCCGAAGAACCCATTGGCAATCACTCACTTTCTAATTCATCGCCTTTTGTTTTTGAACATCAACATATTTTTGAAGTAGCACAAAAAGTTGCCGAACATAAACTTACCATTATCCCGGTACTTAACGAAAAAAAAGAATACATCGGACTAATTACATTACAAGAATTGCTTCAGGGATTAGCAAAAGTTACCAACATTGAAAAACACGGAGCTATCATTGTTCTCGAAATGAATATACGCGACTACTCGCTGGTTGAAATTTCTCAAATTGTTGAAAGCGAAGATGCAAAAATATTATCGTTATACATCTCTACTACCGACGACAGTACTAAGATAGACGTAACCCTTAAAATTAACCAGGACGACATTAGCCGAATCATTGCTTCATTTAACCGATATAATTACATTATCAAAAACACATTCATGAACACCTCCGATCTCGACGAATTTTATCAAAACCGCCTCGATTCTTTTTTTCGTTTTCTTAATACCTAAAAATGAAATATTTAGTAGCCATACTATACATTGTTTTCGTATTCTCTGCACAGGCACAATTTTTAATTGTTAAAGACATAGTTTTCGAAGGAAATAAAAAAACCAAGTCCTTTATTATCGAACGCGAACTAACTTTTAAACGAGGCGACACACTATGGTTACCATACTTAAAAAAGCATTTCGAACAATCAGAGCAAAATATACTTAAAACAGCATTATTTAATTTTGCTACCATCGATACTCTTAAAACATTCAACCATCTGGCTTACATTAAAATATCGGTTATAGAACGATGGTATCTATGGCCTATTCCAATTTTTGAACAGGCATCAAGAAACATCAACACATGGTTTTACGAAAAAGATTACGACAAAATAAACTATGGACTTTTTGTAGCACAGGCAAATTTTAGAGGAAGAGACGAATTGCTGCGAGCCATTGCTCGTTTCGGATTTCGCGAACAATACGGATTTGCATATACTATCCCACACTTTTTAAATAGCAATACTGTTGGCATTGAACTAAAAGCTCTTTATTACCGCCAGAAACAACTTGCTTACAAAAACATCGATAATAAGCCTATTTACATTGCAAGTAACAAGTATCTTTATACCAATTACGATTTCACATTTGAGCTTTCTTACCGGCCCAAGCTATACGCTACTCACAGCATCGAAATTTCTTACAAACAGCATCAAATAGCCGATAGCCTTTTCCTGCTCAATCCCTACTTCATCTACGATTCGCTTCAACAAATATCATATCCGTGTATAAGCTATTTCTTCCATTACGACAAAACCAACTCAATTGCCTATCCCACCAAAGGCTTTTTTGTCGAACAAACCTCGACATTCGAAGGCAACTTACACTCAACCTTCAATATTCCATCCATTAGGCTTAAAGGAGCTCTATATTACCCTGTTGGCAAGCGATTATATCATGCACACGGCCTAACACTCTATTATTCGCATACAACCAAAAAGGGATATCTCGTTCAGAAAGCCTTCGGATACAAAACTTCGCCACGCGGATACGAATTATACCTTATCGACGGAAATGGCTATCTATTATGGCAAAATAGCCTTCGGTTTATGTTAGTTAAACCTCAAATTCAAAATATATACAAACTTAAAAACGAACGATTTGCAAAATTTCACTATGCTTTCTACTTATCACTCAATGGCGATGTAGCTTATGTTACCAACCATCACTACGAACCACTTACCAACCAATGGCTATACGGCTATGGAATAGGTTTAGATTTTGTAACATACTACGATATAACATTGCGTACAGAATTCTCGTTTAACCACTTGGGAAAAAGCGGAATTTATTTTCATTTTTCAACATTTATTTAAAAACTATGACCAATATCGGAATTTATACCAATCTACAGTTTCGTGAATATCAAAACGAATTATTACTTTTAATACAATCACTAACATCTCACAAAAAAAACATTTATCTGCATAAAAGTATTGACGAAACAATACTAAAAAATTTTTCTTCAACCGATTTATTAAAAAAAATAAACTTTTACGATAACCTTCAACTTATAGCCAAAAAACTCGATTTACTAATAACTATCGGAGGAGACGGAACTATTTTAGAAAGCATCCATCATTTGCAAGAACATATTCAAACTCCGGTGCTTGGAATTAACAGTGGACGATTAGGTTTTCTTGCCAGCATCAACATATCAGAAATCAATACAGCAATTCTGCAGCTGCTTAATCAAAATTACAGTATCGAACACAGAAGCATGATAGAACTTTGTGGCGAAAAAATGTTCGATGGTGGTAATATGGCTTTAAACGAATTTACCATTCACAAACTTGACACATCATCGATGATTAGTATTGAGTTGTACATCAACCAACAACATGTAAATACATACTGGGCAGATGGACTCATTATTTCTACACCTACGGGAAGTACAGCTTATTCATTATCGGCCGGAGGACCAATAATCCATCCTCAATCCAATAGTTTGGTCATAACACCTATCGCTGCACACAACCTTAACGTCAGACCTCTGGTAGTACCAGATGATGTTCTTTTATACCTTAAAGTTAGCGGAAGAGCTGAACATTGCATGATTTCGATGGATCATTTATCGAAAGCAGTAAACATAAATTCAACATTTACTATTAAAAAATCAAAAAAAACAGCAAAATTTCTTAACTTATATTCATCTAATTTTTACAATACATTAAAAAACAAACTCTTATGGGGCGCCGATAGACGTAATTAGTTTTTTTTAACCTTATAATTACTTATTTTTTTTCACTCAATCGTTTGTAATAAAATATAAAATACATATTTTTGAACTCAAAATTATGTAACTTTTCTACTGTTATGAGTAGAACTAAAATAATATTGTTTTTATTTATTTTAATCCCTGTGTTTGTTAATGCACAATCTCAATCGCGGTGGAAACGCATGCGATACGAAATGTTTTACGGACTTGGAGCTACTAACTTCCTCGGCGAACTTGGTGGTGCAGATCAGGAAGGGACAAACTTTTTACGCGACCTCGAAATCTCTATGACAAGGCTTGCTACTCACATAGGACTTCGCTACCGTATTAGCGAAACTTTTTCTACCAAAGCCATGCTTTCTTACGGACTTCTTAGAGGAGATGATAAACTAACTAATGAAACATACAGACACTATCGTAACCTTGCATTTCGTTCACCCATCATAGAACTTTCGAACCAATTTGAGTACTCCATCATTCGCGAAAAACAAGGGCACCGATACAATCTGCGTAGAGTTAGAGGATTAAAAGGATTTAAAACCAACACATACTTTTTCGTGGGATTTGGAGTTATATATTTCAATCCAAAGAATAAATATCAAGGGAAATGGTATGCACTTCAACCTCTGGGAACCGAAGGTCAGGGACTTGTCCCTACCCGTCCGAAATATTCGCGAATAAGTGCATGCATCCCTTATGGCATTGGTTTTAAATATGGTCTCAATCGACGCACCAATATTGGCATTGAATTTGGAGCAAGAAAAACATTTACCGATTACATCGACGATGTCAGTACAACTTATTTCGATAACCAGATGATACGTGAAGCTCGCGGAGATATTGCTGCCTACTTTGCCGACCCATCCGACGGTACACATCCCAATTGGACTACTGCTTACGAACAACGTGGCGACGCAAAAGATAAAGACTCTTATATGTTTTTAATCGTAAATCTAACCTATAAGCTTTACACAACAAGAGGAGGATTACCTAAATTCAGATAATGGGACAACAACTAAAAATATTACTTATACTTTTTATCTTAATATCGAACATATCATACTCTCAACGATGGAAACGATGGAGATACGAAGTTCATGTTGCTGCAGGACCTACCCTTTTTTATGGAGAACTCGGAGGAGCCAACAAACCCGGCACACACTTTATGGGAGATATAGATCTTCGTAGCACACGTTACAATTTATCTATCGGAGCACGATATAAACTTAGAGAAAAATTTGCTATCAAAGTTAATTTCATTTACGGACGCCTTCATGGTAGCGATGCATACACCGAATATTACCCACGACGAAACAGAAACGCCAGTTTTTACTCCGGATTCTTCGAATCATCAGTATATGCCGAATATTCCATATTAAAAGAGCGTCTGGGTGTACGATATACTATTCAAAACATAAAAAGATTTAAACTTAAATACGTAAATACCTACGTATTTGTAGGTGCAGGAAGTATCGTTTTCAACCCACATACAACAAACAAAGATTACCCAACTAATAAAAACGAAAAATATAGTAAAATAAATGCTGTAATTCCAATCGGATTTGGATTTCGTTACGGTTTCAACAGAAGAACTACTATTGGTATTGAATTCGGACAGCGATATACATCAACAGATTATTTAGACGGATTTTCCGATAAACACTCCAAAGCCCGCGATTCATACGCATCTGTTTTCGCTATATTTACCTATAAATTATCAACTGCAAGAAGTGGATTACCAAAGTTCTAATGAAATACTCTACCAAACACATATCACTTTATATAATACTATCAATTTTTAGTATTAGTGCTTACAATCAGGGTAAGCTCGAAAGAAATTTAGACTTTGGTATTTTTGGTGGTGCTTCGTATTATCAAGGCGATATAAACCATTCACGACTGCTTTATAAACCCATGCTATCGTATGGAGGACTACTTCGCTATGCTTTTCATACTCGATGGGCATTAAGAGCCAGTATTTTCGGTGGAACACTTAAAGGCAATGATGTTGACTTTAAAAATAATTACCAGTTATTCAGAAGTGCTACTTTCTCAACACCCATTGTAGAAGTTACAGGACAAATCGAATGCAATTTTTTACCCTATCGTATCGGCGATAAAAAGAAAAACTGGACACCATATATTGCAACCGGTGCAACTTTTTTAGTCGCTTCCTATGCCGATCATGTATATCAACCCGCTATTGCATTTGGAATTGGACTTAAAAAAAATTTTTCCAGCCGATTTAGTCTTGGACTTGAATGGACTTATCGTAAAACTTTTACCGACGGACTGGACAATCTTTCCTGGTACAAAACCATACCTACCACTACCACCGAAAACGCCCATCTTATTATGAAACAAAAAGCTTATTATCATCAAAAAGATTATTACGCTTTTATAGGAATATTTTTTACATATAAACTAAAATTTTTTGAAGAAGTTTGCAATGCGTTCGAATATTAACCTGAAAGAGCTTATTGACCCTGCTAAACTACCACAACATGTTGCCATTATTATGGATGGTAACGGTCGTTGGGCAAAAAAGCAAGGGCTTTCGCGTATCTATGGACACCAAAAGGGTGCCGATGCTGTTCGAAATGTTACCGAAGCTTGTGCCGAGTTAAGTATTCCTTACCTTACACTTTATGCTTTTTCGACCGAAAACTGGAACCGTCCAAAAGAAGAAATTGACGCATTGATGAATTTACTTGTCGAAACCATAAATAAAGAATTACCAACATTACAAAAAAACAACATTAAACTCAATGCCATTGGAAATCTTAGACAATTACCAGAGCATGCATATCAAAAACTCCTGCAAACAATAGAATCAACCCAATATAACACCCATCTAACTTTAACCATAGCACTAAGCTACAGCTCACATTGGGAAATTACAGAAATGGTAAGATCCATTGCTCACAAAATTAAATTCGGCGAAATTTTGCCCGAAAATATAGACCAAAAACTTATCGAACAAAACTTAAATACTTACCCTATACCTTTTCCCGACTTACTTATTAGAACAAGCGGAGAACACCGTATAAGCAATTTTTTACTGTACCAGTTAGCTTACACAGAGCTTTACTTTACCGAAACATTGTGGCCCGATTATTCTAAAGACGACTTCTATAAAGCCATTATAGATTATCAAAAACGTGAACGACGCTTCGGAAAAATTTCCGAACAAATTCAATCAAATCAAAACGAGAAATGAAAAAGAACGGTATCGTAGCTATTATTTTTTTATGGTCAAAAATTTTATTATCGCAAACCGAAATTATTCCATATATTGATTATCAAACACTCGAAAAGTACGAAATAGGAGGAATACAGTTCTCAGGAATCCAATACCTCGACGAAACAGTATTACTTAATATTGCTGGATTACAAATAGGAGACAGTATACACATACCCGGTGAAAAAGTTACACAGGCTATACAAAAACTCTGGGATCAGGGACTTTTTTCTAATATCACCGTTTACCTAACCAAAACCATTGGCAATACAGCATTTTTAACGTTCGAATTAAAAGAACGACCTCGTTTGAGTAAATTTTCATTTACCGGCATCAAAAAAGGCGAAGCAGACGACCTTCGCGAAAAAATTCGTCTTGTTAGAGGGAATCAAGTTACCGATAATATTGTTGCAACAAGTTCATATATCATTAAAAAACATTTCTACGAAAAAGGATTTTACCATTGTAGAGTAAACGTTAAACAAACTGCCGATACCTCTTTGCCCAATCACGTAATTTTAACCTTCGAAATAGAAAAAGGTAATAAATTCAAAGTAAGCAACATTCAATTTATCGGACCAAACATATCAAATCATTATAAATTGTACGACTCCTTAAAATCTAAAGAAAAATTTCTTTTTGTTTTCAACCAGTCACCTTACATCAATCTGCGAAAAGCCATGAAAGAAACCAAGGTAAAAAAGTGGTATCGGATTTTCAAAACATCCAGAATATTTGAAGATAAATTTGCCGAAGATAAAACAAAAGTTATCGAAAAGCTTAACTCCTTCGGATACCGAGATGCACGCATTACCAAAGATACTATTTTCTTTACCAGCGAAAAAACTGTAGGAATAAAAGTCTGGTTAGAACCAGGTAATAAGTATTTTATTAGAAACATACGATGGGTAGGAAATTCAAAATATAGTACCGATACTCTTAATTATTTTTTAGGGATTAAACGAGGTGAAGTATATAACCAAAAATTACTTGATAACCGACTTTTTAACGATCCAAACAGTATTTATTCGTTGTATCAGGACAACGGATATTTATTTTCGAACATCATACCAGTTGAAACTCAAATAGTAGACGACTCTATAGATATCGAAATTCGTATATACGAAGGAAAACAAGCTACCGTGAACAATATAAAAATAACAGGCAACACAAAAACAAATGAACACGTTATTCGCAGAGAAATTTATACAAAACCCGGACAACTTTATAGTCGTGCCGATATTATGCGTACTATGCGTGAGCTTGCTGCTCTAAACTACTTCGATCCCGAAAAACTTGACGTGAAACCAAACCCCAATCCTGCCGAAGGAACTGTCGATTTAGAATACATCGTCGAAGAAAAACCATCCGATCAAATTGAGCTTTCCGGTGGGTGGGGAGGAAGAATGGTTGTAGGTACCGTTGGCGTTGCGTTCAACAACTTTAGTGCACGTAATTTTTTCAATAAAAAAGCATGGACTCCACTCCCTTCCGGTGATGGACAACGACTTACCTTACGTGCTCAAACCAATGGCATTTATTATCAGGCCTATACTGCTTCGTTTATCGAACCATGGTTAGGAGGAAGAAAACCCAATTCGCTACAAATTTCTACATACTACACTGTACAATCTAATGGTATATCGAAAAAAGATAATAACCACCAATCTATGAACATACTTGGAATTTCTACAGGTATAGGAAGAAGACTTAAATGGCCCGACGATTATTTTACCTTATACAATGAATTGAGCTATCAAAACTATATTCTCAACAATTATAAATACGGATATCTTTTTAGCTTCTCCGACGGAAATAGTAACAATCTGAGTTTCAGAACAATCTTTGGTCGTAGTTCTATCGATCAACCTATTTACCCACGAAGAGGTTCAGACATTTCTGTAAGCTTACAATTAACCCCACCCTACTCTCTTTTAAATCATAAAGACTATACAAAACTAACTGATAAAGAAAAATATAAGTGGATAGAATATCATAAATGGTCATTTCGTTCATCATTCATTACAAGATTGGCAGGAGATTTGATATTAAATTCAAGAATTGAATTTGGATTTTTAGCTATGTACAACAAAGATTACGGATTTTCACCATTCGAAGGATTCAACATGGGAGGCGACGGACTCATTACTTATAATTTATATGGTAAAGAAACTATTGCGCTGAGAGGCTATGGCAATGGGTCGCTCACTCCACTCAAAGGAGGCAATGTTTATAATAAATACAGCTTCGAAATTCGTTATCCTTTATCGTTAAATCCTAATGCAACATTTTACGTACTTGCCTTCACCGAAGGTGGAAATTGCTTCACCAACTTCAACGAATTCAAACCCTTCAAACTCAAACGCTCGGCAGGCGTTGGTATCCGCATCTTCCTGCCCATGTTCGGACGCCTTGGTGTTGACTGGGGATATGGTTTCGACGAACCCGTTATACCCGGCGAAAACAAAAGTCAATTCCATTTTATTATCGGACAAAATTTCTAATCTTAAAATATGAGAACTATGAAAAAGAACGTATTAACCCTAATGATGTTAAGCTTTATAGCCATCATCAGTGTAGCACAACAAAAAATTGGCTACGTCGATACCGACTACATTTTAAAAAATATTCCTTCGTATCAAGCTGCACAAGCACAATTAGACAAAATTTCGGCCGATTGGCAAAAAGAAATTGAAAATATCTACGCACAAGTAGACAAAATGTATCGCGACTTTCAGGCCGAAAAAGTGCTACTTACCGAAGAAATGAAAATTAAACGCGAAAACGAAATTATAGCCAAAGAAAAAGAAGCTAAAGACCTTCAGCGTAAGTACTTTGGTAAAGATGGTGAACTATTTAAAAAACGTACAGAACTCATTAAACCCATTCAAGATGATGTTTTTAATGCCATTAAGGATATTGCCATTCAAGGCAATTATGCCCTAATATTTGATGTAGCAGGTAACTCCAATATGTTATATACCGATCCTAAACTCGATCGTAGCGATGATGTACTCAAAAAATTAGGATATAAAAATTAAATAACTATCTTTGCATAAAATTTTAAAATTAAATGTGTATGAAAAAAATTTGGTTAGTTTTAATTGTTTTGTCAATTGCATTCACCAGTAATGCACAGCAAAAGCTTAAATTCGGTCATCTAAATTCCAATGATTTATTGGACGCTATGCCCGACAAGTCTGCTGCTCAAAAAACGCTGGTAGATTTCTCAAAACAACTCGAAGATCAACTACTTGCCATGCAAGAAGAACTCGAAAAAAAATACAACGAATATCTCGAGAAAAAAGATAATATGACTGACTTAGTTAAGAAAAGTAAAGAGGAAGAACTAATGAGCTTACAACAACGTATTCAAACTTTTCAAACCAATGCTCAACAAGAATTACAGAAAAAAGAACAAGAACTCCTGAAGCCCATTATCGACAAAGCCAAAAAAGCTATCGAAGATGTTTGCAAAGAAAATGGTTATACCTATGTTTTCGACACTAGTACTGGAGCTTTGCTTTACTATCCAAAAGATAGTGACGACATTCTCCCACTGGTGAAAAAGAAACTTGGTATAAAATAAGCTATTAACCTTAAATACATCAAAAAAATACGCTTTTGAGCGTATTTTTTTTGTAAAAAAATTTTGATAATTCATTTTTTTTGTATCTTTGCACTCACAAAAATTTAATGGTACCCTAGCTCAGTTGGTAGAGCAACGGACTGAAAATCCGTAGGTCGTTGGTTCAATTCCAACGGGTACCACAAGCCCCGTTAAAGCGGGGATTTTTCATTAACTAACAAAAATATAAGTTATGCCAGTAAAAATCAGATTAGCAAGACATGGAAAGAAAAAACGTCCCTTCTACCACATTGTAGTTGCGGACAGCAGGGCGCCACGTGATGGCCGGTTTATAGAAAAAATTGGCACTTACAATCCTATCACTAACCCTGCAACTATCAACATCGATTTTGATAAAGCTTTAGATTGGCTTCAAAAAGGAGCTATCCCCACCGAAACCTGTCGTGCTATACTTAGCTATACCGGCGTATTGTACATGAAACATTTATTAGGTGGTGTTAAAAAAGGAGCCTTCGACGAAGCTACCGCTAAAGCCAAATTCGAAGAATGGAAGCAAAACAAAATTCGCAAAATCGAAGAAAAGAAAAATCGTATTATCAAAGCTCATAACGAAGAACAACGTAAAAAATTAGAAGAAGAAGCTAAAGTTCGTGAAAAACGCGAAAAATTCATAGCCGAAAAACGAGCTAAAGCACTCGAAAAAGAACAAGAAAACAACTCCGAAGAACAAACTCACACCGAAAATGCATAGCCATGATTTGCTTTAATAGCAAAAAAGCTGGCTATGTAAAAAAAACACATGGTACAAAAGGTGAGCTTGTTATTACATTAGATTATTTTATTACCGATGACTTCTATTTAGAAAAATGGGTATTCCTAAAACACGAAGGAATGCTCATTCCTTTTTCTATTGAACATTATAAAATTATCGATCATCAAAGTTTAATAATTGAATTTTCTCAAATAAACAATATAGACGATGCAAAAAAATTTATCGATAGCGAATTTTTTGTTGAAAAAACATTAAAGTGGCTAAAAAAAGCTGAAAAAAGAAATGTTGTTGGCTTTTCGATATTCGATAACCATCATCATCTACTGGGAATAATAACAGAAATCATTCCTATTAAAAACAATCCCATTGTACAAGTTGAAAATGAAAAACAAAAATTTCTTGTACCATTTAACGATCAAATTATAAGTGACATTGACCATAAAAATCGACAAGTATTTCTAAAATTATCCAAAAATGAACTCATCGCTTGATGAAGAAAAAAAATACTTCAGAAAATTAGTAAAACAAAACAAATCGGTTTATAGTTTTTCTGAGCTATCTAAAAAGTCTGCAATTATTCTCGCAAAATTAAGTTCCATTGAAGAAATAAAACGTGCTCAAACTATTTTATCGTATTGGTCGCTTGACGATGAAGTACATATATGCAACTGGAATATAGAACAATATCGTAAAGGGAAAACCATTTTGTTGCCAACAGTAGATGGAAACGATTTAATTATTCGACATTTTGAAGGTGAAGACTCACTTGTCGAACAACCCCCATTTGGCATAAAAGAGCCGGTAGGAAAAATAGTTGATAACATTCAGCAAATAGAAATTGTTATTGTACCAGGTCTGGCTTTCGATATTCAGTTTAATCGACTCGGTAGAGGTAAAGGATATTACGACCGATTTCTAAAAAAAATAAAGTGCCTAAAAATAGGCACTTGCTTCGACTTTCAGTTATTTGATCGTATTCCACATAACGAATATGATATTAAAATGGATATCATCGTTTGCGAAAGCAAAATTTTAAGTCATTAAGTAGGTATTACAAAAGGTTGATTGCAGCCACCTTTTGAACAAGCACGTATAACTGTAATTTTTGCAGTTTGTCCTTTTTTAGCCGTAACTTTAACTTTTAATTTGCGTTCCCACACTCCAGGTTCTGATTCCTTCCAATCGGTTGCACTTAAAATTTTAATCCCCTCCGCATCAAACTTCGTATTTTTAATATCAACATTACAATTGCGATGAGTTAATGTTATTTGTACTTTTATAATTAACTCTTCGTTTGTTTTGTATTTAGACTTTTCTTTGCCATCTATAGTTATTATGGGTTCGCAAGCAAACAAACGAACAAGTCCAATAGCAAACAATAATGATAGAAAAACTATTTTTTTCATATAAACTATACTTTTAGTTAATAATCATTTTAAATGTTTTAGCACTATTATTAATTAAGTTGTTGAATTTTCTTTTTTTCATAAAATCTTCATTAAACCTAAACTGTACTGACTACCATTACATTTTGTTTGAAAAGCTTACCAATCATTTGTTTTAAATGCCATCTGCAATTTAATTCTGTAGATAAAAGACTTTTCCAAATAATACTTACTTTGCAAACAACATTAAAGGTTTTTATTAATAGAAACTTCACTGTATTAAAAAAATTACCATTTGCTTGAAAATTAATGTAATAACATTTGATGCATTGCCTACAATAATCTCCTACCATGCTATACTTTGTATCATCATATTTATAATAAGCAAAAGCATTTATCCACTTTTGTTCAACCAAGTATGCTAAACACGATTTATCATCAGGACATTGATCACGAAATTCAAAAGTTGTTAAGCTTCCTAACTTTCTTTTTCTTTCCACGAAACAATTTTTGGCAGCTAAAATAATAATTTCATCTGTATTTATTAAATACCTGTTTCAAACAATATTATTGTTATATTTTGCAAAGTTCTCAAAAATAAAAACATCGAATTATACTAAGTTTACGTCAATTGTTTAAAAAATGCCATTTATTGTCCAAAAACAAATTGTATGATGTTTGCCCCCATTTGAAGTGCTTCTATATGTTTTTCGTAAGGATCGTTGTGCACATCAGGATCTTCCCAACCATCGCCTAAATCGGTTTCGTACGAAAAAAAACAAACCAAACGACCTTCGTATATCAATCCAAAGCCCTGTGGTGGTTTCCCATCATGTTCGTGAATTTTGGGTAAACCACGCAAAAATTTGAACTTCTGATGATAAATAGGATGCGAAAAGGGTAATTCAATAAAATCTAACTCCGGAAAAACTTTTTTCATTTCTCGAACAGCAAATTCTTTCAATCCGTAATTGTCGTCGATATGTAAAAAACCACCACCAATTAAATAATTTCGTAAATTCATAGCTTCCTGTGCAGAAAAAACAACATTTCCATGTCCTGTCATATGAACAAACGGATAATTAAAAATATCGGGACTACCTGGTTCAACCACTGCTGGTTCCGGAAAAATATTTGTTCCTAGTTCTTTATTACAAAACTTAATTAAATTGGGTAACGAAGTGGGATTTGCATACCAATCGCCTCCACCAGAATATTTTAGTAGAGCAATCTTTACAGAGCTTTGACTAAACATCGTTAGAACTATTATAGAAAATGCTATAAAAATTTTCCATCTCATTGTTCTATAATAATTTTAATAGGGTTGCTAATTGAATTCTGACTAATTAATCTACACCAATAAACTCCAGATGGCAAATCAAGATTCAACAAAAGCTCTGATTTATAAGCATCCAGCGGTATAAATCTTTCAATATTATTTAAAACATTTGTAATATATAACATCGTATTTTTTTCATTTTCGGGCACATAATATTGAATTAATATATTACCATTCGATGGATTGGGAGTTAACATCAATGTCGATGGTTGATGAAATAATGCAATGTTTGAAGACAAAGGTTGTATAACTTGTATTTTCAAGTCGTCAAAATAAAAACCATCGTTTTGCATAGTATAAGAAAAAGTACTCTGCAACTTAAAACGTATTTTCAAGTTCTGCATTCCCAAATAATCATTCAAAACAATACGTTCCTGAACCCAATGATTGCGAATGCCTTCGTATATTGGCTGCTGATAAGTGTTTGAAAGAAACGAAGGACGTGTATGTTTTCCGCATAACGGCTGCCATGTCGATCCATTGTTAGTTGATATCTGTATTTGAACATAATCGGCCAGAGGTTCTATATCCCACTTACACCAATACGATAATTCGGCATATAGAGCATTTTGCAGCGAAAAACTATTGGTAAGAGTAATTGTTCGTGAAGTGTTTTCGGGATAATTGCCATTGGGTGAATCGGTAATGCTCTTTGGTGGAGAAAAATATGATGACGAAGTAGTATTCCACGTTGTTGATGTCCAGTTGTTCATAGTGCTTCCGTCGTCTTCAATCAACGATATCGGTAAACCACATACCATTGAAAAAGTATCGGTATAATAATAACCCAAAGAAGTTTCTACTTTAAAACAATATCTAAGTTCCTTACCCCATGCCTGAGCATCATTAAGTAGTACAGTAAAGGAATCTAAATGTGTTTGCAAAAATGAAATATTACTGTATGTTTGTTGAAATTGCGTGGATTGTAATTCGCTGCTTATAGGCACAAACGTAACAACAAAAGTTGAAGGATTCACCATACCTATATTTTTCATCGAAATTCTTAATTTTTGATTATTGATTATAAATCGCTGGGTTGGTTCTTGAATCATTAAATAAGGTAGAGAAAAACACATAAAATACATATTCATATCCATAAATGAACGAGCTATTTCCTCTATTCTATAAGATGCAGGATAAAATCCATCGTTAACATTACCTGCTTCGGGCGACCAAGCAAATATCTTGGGTTTGGTTGATTGTTCGCCATAATACCAATCCATCGAACCACCGTTGGCATTATATCCTATAGCTTCCATCGGTGTTCCAAAGAAAAATCCATTGGTTTCAGTAAGTATTTGGCTCCATGCTTGATACGTATTGTTATCGGGGGTTACCAAATTGGTGTAGCTCCACGGGTATAGCAAAACATTGCTATAACAATGATAATCCATTACCATAGCAAATTGCTTTTGTTCGACAAAAGCTTTTATAGCTTGTGTTTCGGGTTCGGAAAAAGGACCTGTCCCCCGATACGTCTCAGATTCAATGTCGGGCGAAGAGCCTGAATTGTCGTAACCCCACATATAGCCATAATTGCGATTCAAATCGATGCCAAAATTGGATGCTCCAGTCTGTCGGCAATTTTTTCGATGCAAGCCTCCACCATTCGGATTTGTCTGATTATTAAACACATAGCCATCGGGATTCACACATGGAACGAAAAATATCTCAAGATTATTAAGCAGATATTGAATGGAAGGATTGGTCGTATAATTCTCGAGCAAATAGTATATTAAAAAAAACAACTGCTGCATTCCCATTGGTTCTCTGGCATGATTTAAAGCCACAAACAAAATGCGAGGCTCATTTTCTGTAATATCTGGGTTGTCAGATATTTTTATTGCCCAAATAGTCCTGCCTTCAATGGAAAGAGGAGACAATGCCATTTTTGTCGAAACAAGCTGAGGAAACTTTATTCTCAAGCTGTCTAATTCGTTTACTATCTCATCATACGAGAAATATCCACCTACTGAACCGAGCTTAAAATTATTGGGAGTAGAATATTTTTCTGAACAAACATTTTTTACGGCTTTTTTTTTAAGAGTATCGGATATAGCACGATTACGATCTTCGTAAAATTTTGACATATCCATAATGAGAACCTCAATATTAAAACCTTGTTTTTTAATTTTTTCTAAATCAGTTTCCGAAAATTCACCAATTATGTATTCATATTTCTTAACATAAACACCATCAAGCGGAATACCTATTGAACCCAATTGATGCAAATCATCCGACGAAGTAATCAATATTTTTGCTTTATGATATTTAACCTGTTGACTTAAAACAACATCATGGCTATAAAATATCAAAAAAATAATACAAAGAAGAAATAAACTTCGCATAATTGATATTTTGCATAAAAATAGAAAATGTTTCTCGCAAAACGAAGGTATTTTTTCGATAACTTTGTAAAAAATTTTATGAAATTCTGTTTAATATTAACATTCATTAGTTTAATAACATTTCTTGCAATTTCACAGGAAGATGATTTTAAAGCATATACAGAAGATACTACGATTGTACAAAGCAATGAATTCAAAACTTTTGAAGAATCAACCGATAACATAAGTGTTTGTTCTCATTATCAAAAAGGTTGTCCTTATGCACAAAACAATTTAATAGATTGGTCATGGGGCAGTACTTTAACTATCACAGCAATAGCTCTTGCATTAACTATAATTGCTGGTATAATGGTTCGTTATAAGACAACCAGAAATTTTCGTAACATTATGTTAATCATAGGATTAGTTTTTTTTGGTTTTTACAATGGTGCTTGTCCATGTATGATAAGTAGTTTTCAGAATACAATACTTTACGTAGCCGGATATGATATAGATTGGACATCACTTTTGTGGTTTTTGGGACTTATACCCATTACTTATGTTTTTGGTAAAGTTTGGTGTGGTTGGGTTTGTCATTTGGGAGCACTGCAGGAGTTTTTGTATCGCCCAAAACTTCATAGTTGGTTAACTAATGAAAAAACAGGAAAAATTTTAAAAATTATCCGCTACATTTTAATCATCGCCCTCATCATACAATTGCTTATCATGGGCAATATATTCTGGTGCAAAATAGATCCATTTAAAGCCATCTTCAACATTCAACTAAATGTTCATTACGAGGTTGTGGCTTCAATATTGCTGGTTTTACTCCTTATATCATCTCTGTTTTCTTTTCGCCCTTTTTGCCGTACTATTTGTCCGGTAGGTATTATTTTAGGCTGGATTAGCCACATTCCCGGTGCAAGCATTGTTGGTCTTAAATCGAAGCAATGTATTTCGTGCAAATTATGCTCCGAAACCTGCGATATACATGCTATAACCAGACGAAAAAACATTAGTTACATCGACAACAAGGAATGTATTGCTTGTGGCGATTGCATTGACGAATGTAATAAATGTAGTTTAGAATTTTTACGAAAAAGTAGCAAAAATAAACCTGTACAAATCTTCAAAAAGTGGTATTAACATCCTTAAAAATAAGCAACTAAATTCATTACTTTTCGTCTTAATAAAAAATAGAAAAAACAAAAATGAAAAAAATCGTAATCTTATTCATTTTATCGAAATTATATTCGTTTAGTCAAATTCATAACAACGACTATAAGTTAATCGAAGCACTTGGTGTGGAGCGTTATTCGTATTTAATGGAAAAATATCCCGACTCTTTAGAATATTACCATTTCATTCTTACCGATGGCTTTGATATAATGCTAAAACAACATGTCGATATTGAAAAATTATCAGGCGTAACAAGTATTACCATTCCTTCCGATTGGCTTCAGAATGGCATTCCTCAGAAATCTAGCATCATTGTTTTTAAGCTTCCTGTGAAATTTGCTTCAAATCACTACCAATATTATTTGATTGAAGGAACTGAATATGTTTTAAAAATAAAACCTTTAGATTACATTAATCGAAAATTTCAGGCAAAACCAAAATAAAAATGCCTATGAAAACAATTGTTTCAAGCCTAATTGGCCTGTTTTTAATAATTATTTCGTTTGGACAAAATCAGGTAGTCATTTTAAACAACACAACTCACAACACTTCGGGTACATATTGCGGCTTTTGGTTTTACGACAATGGAGGTGCAAATGGAAATTATACCAACAACCAGGATTTTTGGATAACCCTAATGGGCAATCCTGCACCAAACACTCATGTACGCATCAATTTTGCCAGTTTTGATATAAAACCCGATGACACGCTATACATTTACAACGGACCAGATATTACATCGCCGTTGTTAAGCAAACATAATAATAACTACAACCCGCTGAATGGCTCCAATACCATGGTAATGGCCACATTAAGCAATCCTTCAGGAGCCCTAACTGTTCGATTAAAAACCAACGGATCTAACACAGGAAGCGGATGGAATGCAACTATTATTTGTGGACAGGCTTGTCAGGCAATAGTTCCTCAAATTGATTTAACCAATACATCACCTCAACCTCATTTTGAAAATGGATTCTGGTATATTGATATATGTGAAGGTGAAACTATAAATTTTGCTGCCTTAGCCGATAATACTGTTTTTCCGGAAAACGATATTCTGTATCACCAAGATGCTTCTAATTGTACTTTTAATTGGACATTTGGCGATCAAACCACAAGCACAGGACAAAATGTTTCTCATGCATACGCTCAACCGGGTGGATATAATGTTTATTTATCTATGACCGATCAAAATGGCTGTAATAGTTCACAACAAGCTTATGTAAGGGTAAGAATTGCTGGCAACCATATTGTTACGGTAAATCCTCCTTCGCCTATCTGTACAGGTGATACACTATTTATTGATGCTACCTATTCTCCATCATCGATTATAGTAACTACTGGAAACATTGGAATTACTCAAACTCAAATGTATAATACTGTTACCTATATTCCCGACGGTCCCAACTGTCCCCAACAATGTTATGGAACACCGGTTACCTTTACCAATTTTCCTCCCGGTGCTACCATTCAATCATCGGGCGATATAGAATCTATTTGCATCAACATGGAACACTCTTTTGCCGGCGATTTATCATTTCGCATCATCTGTCCAAACGGACAAAGCGTAGTTCTTGATAGTTACGACAATTCTGGTGGATCGTATCTAGGACAAGCCAACGAAGAAGACTGTGGTTCATGTATTTCCAACCCACCTAACTGCGGACAAGGAACACCCTGGACCTATTGTTGGTCTGAAATTTTTCCACAACAAGGCTTATTAAATAATCTTGATGCTGGAACGAGCCCTATTCCAGCAACAGATATTGTTAATCATACCAATTATATCACTCCACAAAATCCCTTATCGGGACTTATTGGCTGCCCGCTCAATGGGACATGGAGTATAGAAATATGCGACAATTGGGCTATTGATGACGGATGGGTTTTTTGGTGGTCGCTTACCCTCCAAAATCAAGCACAACTTAGTGGATGGTCTTATAGTGTTCCTGTTGATTATGTCGATTTTCAAGGGTATAATTTTACCCAATTGACCGATACAACCGGATATATGATAGCCGATGCTATTGGTACTTTCCCCTATAACGTTATTGTTCATGACATTTTTGGTTGTACTTATACAGCTAGTTTTAATGTACAGGTAGGCGGAGTCGTTCCTCCTATTCTTGGCAACGACACAACTATCTGTCAGGGCAATGCTGTTACCATCACTGCAAGTGGTGGGCAATCGTACACATGGAGCACGAATCAATCAGGAAATAGCATCATAGTTTCCCCTACTCAAACAACTACTTACACTGTAACTGCAACGGCAGGAAATGGTTGTACATTAACCGATCAAATTACAGTAAATGTAATTATTCCACCTCAAGCAAATGCTGGACAGGATGCAAATGTATGTACACATACTTATACATTACAGGCAACTCCTACTGTTGGTACAGGTACATGGTCTTACAATGGTCCTGGAAATGCTACGTTCTCCAATATCAATAACCCCAACGCTACCGTTACCGTTAGTGCTGATGGTTTATACGAATTTATATGGACAGAAATAAATAATGATTGCTTTTCAAGTGATACAGTTTACATTCGTTTCACAACACAACCCAATGCCAATGCTGGAAACGACATTACACTGTGTCAGCTTAACACTGTACTACAAGCAATCCCATCTGTTGGAATTGGCACATGGTTACAAATATCAGGTCCTGGTACTATAAACTTTGCTAACATTCATGATCCTAATACAGAAATAACAACTACAACACAAGGTTCATATATTTTACAATGGACAGAAGATAATGGTTTTGGCTGTATCAGCCAGGATATATTAACCGTTACTTTATGGGAACAACCCGTTGCTAATGCAGGAACACTGGACTCTATTTGTTCCTTAACATATCCAAACATGAATGCAATACCTTCTGTTGGTCAGGGAACATGGAGCCAATATTCAGGACCCGGAAATGCTCAATTTAACAATATCCATAGCCCTACATCGTCGGTAACTGTGAGTACTTATGGTATATATCAATTTATATGGACCGAAAACAATAATGGTTGTATAAGCAAAGATACTGTTACCAAGATTTTCAACTACATTCCTACTTCTACCTTTTCTGTTAATCCTATTAACTGTTTTCAAGATGTTACTACTGTTACATTTACCGGAATGGTCGATAGTGCCGTAGTTTACAACTGGAATTTTGGAAATGCAACTATATTAAGTGGTAGTAATGGAGGTCCCTATCAAATAAGCTATTCAAATTCTGGAGTGTTTTCAATTACATTAACGGTTAGCCAACACGGTTGTACTTCTATTCCAACCACTATCAATATTTACAATCCTCCTTTATTAGAAGTTGAACTACATAAACAAGACATTTCATGCTTTGGTGCTATGGATGGTAAAATATTTACTACTGTAACAGGTGGAACTCCCCCCTACTTTTATCACTGGTCAAATGGCTCTCCCTCATCATTTATTGCTAATGCTAGTCAAGGTTATTATTATATCACGGTAACCGATTCAAAAGGTTGCAAAACTTATGATACTACTTACATATACGAACCCAATAAACTGTTTATCGATATTCCAGACACTATCTTTTTATGTAAAGATTCTTCTGTTAGCATTACAGCATCTGTTACAGGTGGAACTTACCCTTATTCGCTTTTATGGAACACCGGACAAGTTCAATCAACCATTTACGTATCGCCTCAGCAAAGTACATATTACTACCTGACTGTTACTGATGCCAATAACTGTAACGCTTTCGATCAAGTATTAGTATCTATTTATCCTCCCTTAATTCTTAATTACTATACAACTAAAGATTCTATCTGTCCTGGTGAATTATTTTCAATTTTCCCATCGGTTTATGGTGGCAATGGCGGTCCTTATCAATACTACATAAATCAACAAGCAGTGAATGTACCCATTCATCTATATCCAAATTATTCTCAAGCATACCAACTCCTTGTTAAAGACGGATGCAACTATGAAGCAATAGCTAACATACCGGTTCATGTTTATCCATTGCCTCCTTTAAATCCGAGTTCTGATGTAATAGCAGGTTGTGAACCTTTAACTGTAACATTTAACGACGGAAGTCCAGACGAAGGACAAACATATATTTGGGACTTTGGCGATGGAGAATCTGCTTACATAAAAAATCCTGTTCATATTTTCGAAAATGAAGGAAATTACACCATTACCATTACCGTACAAAACGTTTATGGCTGTAAGGTTATCAATGTATATCCAAACTGGATAACAGTATATCCAGCTCCAATTGCAAGATTTGAAAGAAATCCTATAAGAGCAAATATTTTAAAACCTGTATTCGAATTTACAAACCTTTCTATACTTGCCGATAGCGTTCTTTGGTATTTCGGCGATGGCGACTCTTCTAATATAAATAATCCCGTTCATATTTATCCCTCTCAGCCAGGAAGTTATTTGGTAACTCTTATAGCTTATACTCAAAAAGGTTGCGTCGATACAGCTTTTGTTTATGTATATGTCGATGATATTTATACCTTCTATGCTCCTACTGCTTTTAGCCCCGACGGAGATGGTATAAACGAATATTTCCGAGTATTCGGGCACGGTATAGATTCAAATGCATTTAGTTTAGTCATTTACGATCGTTGGGGCGAAATTATCTGGGAAAGCAACAACATTGAAACAAGATGGGACGGAAAAGTTAAAAATGGTAAAATTGCACCTGTCGGTTCTTACACATGGTTAGCTAAATTCAGAGACATAAACGGTATATTACACGAACAAAGTGGAGTTGTAAACATTATAAGATAAAAAAGGGCAACTCATAACTGCCCTTTTCATTTTCTAAACAGAACCAAAAACTATGAAAACTATTTTATTCTGCTACAAGATTAAGTCTCTTTTCTTTAATCCGAGCTTTTTTACCAGTAAGTCCTCTTAAATAGAATAATTTAGCACGGCGAACTTTGCCTCGTTTATTAATTTCTATACTTTCGATGTATGGTGAGTTTAATGGAAAAATACGCTCTACTCCAATTCCGTTGGAAATTTTGCGAACAGTAAAACTTGCTCCCGCACCTACTCCTCTTTTTTGAATTACTACACCTTTAAAACTCTGAATACGCTCTTTGTTTCCTTCTATAATTTTATAATTTACCGTTATGGTATCGCCGCTTTTGAATTCGGGAAAATCTTTTGCCGGCACAAGCTCATTTTCTACAAATTTAATCAGATCCATGACAATAGGTTTTTACTTCTGAAATTCGAACTGCAAATTTACAAATTTTTTTAATACAAACTAATTTTATGATTTTTTTTTAAACTGCCGATTTCAAACGATTCATTACCTGACTATTAAGCTTATCCTGACAATAAACATCATCAACAACGATTGTTTTTTGCTTTAACGTGGGAGCATCAAACATCAGATCTCTCATAACGGCTTCGCAAATAGAACGCAATCCACGAGCACCTAATTTGTATTCTATGGCCTTATCAACTATAAAATCAAGTGCTTCGTTGGTAAACACAAGCTTAACACCATCCATTGCAAGCAAATGTTGGTATTGTTTAATAAGTGCATTCTTAGGTTCTGTTAAAATTTGTCGTAAAGCATTTCTATCGAGGGGCGTTAAATAAGTCAAAACTGGCAAACGTCCTATAAGTTCAGGAATCAGCCCGTATGCCTTTAAATCTTGTGGTGCAACGTATTGCAATAAATTGTTCCTATTAATTTTTTCATTTTCTTTGCTAGCCTTAAATCCAACCGTAGTAGTATTGAGTCGTTGTGCAATTTTCTTTTCAATACCATCGAATGCACCACCACATATAAACAATATGTCTTGAGTGTCGACCTCAATAAATCGTTGTTCGGGATGTTTACGCCCACCCTGAGGAGGCACATTAACCTTCGAACCTTCGAGCAATTTTAGAAGCCCTTGCTGAACACCTTCGCCCGACACATCGCGCGTTATACTTGGATTGTCGCCTTTGCGAGCAATTTTATCTATTTCGTCAATAAATACTATTCCCTTTTCGGCTCTTTTAACATCGTAATCGGCAACTTGAAGCAATCGCGTCAAAATACTTTCTACATCTTCGCCTACATAACCAGCTTCGGTAAAAACAGTGGCATCGACAATGGTAAAAGGTACGTCTAACATCTTGGCAATGGTACGAGCCATAAGCGTTTTTCCTGTACCTGTTTCACCTACCATTATGATGTTCGACTTTTCGACTTCTACTTCATTTGACGCTTTTTTAGCTTTAAATACTCGTTTATAATGATTGTAAACCGCAACGGCTAGTGTCTTTTTGGCCTCATCCTGGCCTATAACATATTGATTCAAAAATTCATATATTTGATTAGGCTTTAATAATTTAGGGATAGCATCGGTGCTTTTAACTGAGCGATGGTCATTTAATGTTCCGGTAATAATATCGTGAGCTGATTCTATACAGTCGTCGCAAATGTAGGCAGATAAACCTTTAACCAACAAATTTACATTTTTTTCTGTCCTACCACAGAAAGAACAACGATTCATAATAATTATTGTAGCTTAGTAAAAATTATTTTTTCTTTTCTCTAAAAAGAACTTCGTCTATTAAACCATACTCTTTAGCTTCTGCTGCTGTCATCCAGTAATCGCGGTCGCTATCGGCAGCAACTTTTTCGTATGGTTGTCCAGAATGATGTGCTATAATTTCGTATAATTCTTTTCTTAATTTTAAAATTTCTTTGGCAGTAATTTCTATATCAGAAGCCTGACCTTCAGCAGCACCCATAGGTTGATGTAACATTACGCGACTATGAGTAAGAGCCGAACGTTTGCCTTTGGCGCCAGCTGTTAGTAATACTGCCCCCATCGAAGCTGCTATGCCTGTGCAAATCGTAGCCACGTCGGCATTGATATACTGCATTGTATCGTAAATTCCTAAACCTGCATAAACCGAACCGCCCGGAGTATTGAAGTAAATTTGAATATCTTTGCTGGGATCGGTACTTTCCAAAAATAGCAACTGTGCCTGAATGATATTCGAAACATCGTCGTTTATTACAGTACCAAGAAAGATAATTCGGTCCATCATTAAACGCGAAAACACGTCCATTGTAGCAATATTGAGCTGACGCTCTTCGATAATAGTTGGACTAATATAGCTACTGGTTACAGAAATATAGTGATGCAATGTATTGCTGCTAATACCTTTGCCTTTTACAGCATATTTAAAAAATTCTTTCATAGGTTATTGGTATTATTTTTCTTCTTTAAGCTTTTTAATAAAATCTTCGTAACTTATTTCTTTTTCTTCCAAAGTTACTAAATTTTTTACAACATCTAAAATTTTCTCTTCTAGCTTTGCTTGATATATTCTATCTGCCTCTTTTTCATTTTTTAGCACCTTTGATGCAAGATTGTTAACATATTCTTCGGGTAAGCTATAAATCCCATATTGTTTGAACTGATTTTTAACAACTTCCTTAGCTCCTTCGAGCATATCTTGTTCTGTTACCTGTATATTGTGTTCTCTTTGAATAGCTGCGTAAATAAGTTGTTCTTTTACGGCTTCGAGGTAAATGGGAAATTCCGACTCGATGACTTCATCGCTAAGTTCTTTTCTGGAATTTTCTTTCAGTTGGCGTTTCAGGAACAATTCGGGCAAATCGACCTGTATTTTCGATAAAAGTTTTTTTCGCACATCGCTCTTCAATTTATATTGACTTTCTTCGTCTCTATAAGCCTTAATTTCCTGCTTAATTTTGTCGACAAATTCTTCGTAAGAGTTTACAACGTTTTCGCCATAAATCTTATTCCATAGTTCTTGATTTAATTCAGCCTCTTTAAACTCATTGATCGATTTAATAATATAACGTAATGTTAATGATTCGGGTAGTTCTTCTTCCTTCTTGTTTATCAGCAGTGATAAATCTTTTTTATTTGGGAAAGCTTTGAATGCATCAAAAATTACTTCGTTGCCAACTTTTTTGCCTATAAATTGTTTTTTTATTTTCTTGTCCTGTACAACTGAAAGAAGAATTACACCGTCGGTATTGAGCATAGTGCTCGGGTCATTGTTGTCGTAAACTTCGCCTTTCAGTATTGAATTTTCAGTACTTTCTTCAACATCAATGTTTTGACCGTAAATTTTTTTGTAGTAATCCAAATATTTGTTAACACTATCTTCGTCAACTTGTATCTTATATACGGGCACTTTATCTTTTTTGGATAGCTTAATTTCGACCTGAGGCCTAATACCCAGCTCAAAAGTTAATTTAAATGTCGGCTCATCTTCAACATCAACGGCATTAAAATTATTTTCGGATAAAATAGGGGTACCAAGAGTATCAATATTTTGCTCTTTTATATAATCCATTATTCGTTGTTGAATAATTTTTTCAACTTCATCTAATATAACGGCTTTCTTGTATAACTTTGAAATTAAAGCCATGGGAGCCTTTCCGGGTCTAAACCCATTTATTTGAGCATGCTGACGAATTTTTCTTAACGATTTTTCTACTTGCTCCATGTAATCACTTCTTTCGAGTGTGATGTTGATAGCTTCATGTAAATTGCCAATTTCGTTTCTTTGAATTTCCATAATGTAACAATACTTCTTATTAAAAACAAGTGCGGGTGAAGGGACTCGAACCCCCACGCCTTGCGGCACCAGATCCTAAGTCTGGCGCGTCTGCCAGTTCCGCCACACCCGCAAAAATTAGATTGCAAAGTTACGAATATTTATTCACTTACAAAAAAATATTTTAGACTTGACTTTAAATAATAATTTTTTTTAACTTTGTGAGTAATTAAGTACCTAAATTTATTCAATTATGAACTCAAGAATAACCATAGAACGATTATCACAAGATGCACTAAATGTGATGGGAGTTTTCGACTGGCCCATCTGGGAAAAAGAAGTTTCGGTATTTGATTGGTTTTACGATACCGATGAACAATGCTACTTTATTGAAGGCGAAGTGGAAATAGAAACAAACGAAGGTATTGTAAAAATTAAAAAAGGCGATTTTGTAACATTTAAAAAAGGATTGACATGCAAATGGCATGTTAAATCGAAAGTTTCCAAGCACTATCATTTTCTATAAACTTCATTTTTCTGCATAAATCAAACTTCTGAATATATTTAATGCGTTTTTGGTGTTGTTTATATCATAATTTTTTTCTAATAAACATAACATTTGTTTTGCTGCTTCAAGAACATATAATTTTGTATAAGTTTGTTGGTGAGCATAATTTAAAAACTTAATAACCTGAAACATATTAAACCATCGAAAAAATCGCTTACGAAATGATCGAATATTTGAGGTATGATGATATATTTGATACAAGTGGTGTTTACATTCATCATAAGTAAGAAAAGTTCGAATTGTTTCGGGCAAATTATTCCACATCAAATCTAATTGCTGGTGTTCGTACCAATTTAAAACATTTTCAAACCAAATTTTTAAATCGACATAAGCTTGCGGGTGATATACTAACCATTTTTTAGTTTCGCTATTTAAAATTTTTTTTATGCTCATACCTGTTCCAAAAGGCACTCGTTCGGATACTCTTGGCGAAGGGTAAATACACGTTGTAGTCAACTCATAGAACTTGTCTAGTGGTATCACCTTTTGCAAAAAATAAAAATCTTCGCCTGCTTGACGTTGACTCATTCCACCTTGCATAGCATAAACATCAGCACGTACAGCCATAGCCGAACCGATGGTGTGATATGCAAAAGGGTGTCTTGTAAAACGCGAAGCCAATAAATGATAGTGCAGATATAACTCGTATTGAGCTATTGCATCGTAAATTTCGTTAGAAAAATCATGACCCTCCAATGGGTGTTCAAAACGAATAGTACAGGCTTTTGCATTTTTACGTTTAAATAATTTTTCTATCTCTACTAAATAATTTTGTTCTACTATGCAATCTACATCCAAGCTACATATTATCCCCCTTTCTTGCCGTACTAGTAAAAATCTTCGAACACACTCGTCCATACCAATTTTTCGTGCATAACCAACTCCTGCAACTTTCTGTGGAATGTTTAATTGCTTTATCAAATGAAATGTTAAATGATTGGTTTTATATTCATGCGAAAAATACCTAAACTCCTCTTCTATGTTACAATGTTTTTGAAATATTTCTTTGGTATCATTTTCTCTTCCATTCAAAACTACTATTACTTCAACATCAGACTGCGGTTTTTGACAATTTGCTAATGAACGCAAAACGGGTAATATCGTATCTTCGTTGTAACAAGGTATTACAACACATAAAGCTAATGCATCTGATGGCTTTAAATATATCTGTTGCTCAAGAATGTTATGTTTTTGCAAATACCTTTCAAGTATAGACATGCATTATTTTTTCGACTTTATGGCTTCGTAACGTTTGTTCAATAAGTATATCAACGTATCGGTTATATCCAGACCATTATTTCCGTACAACAAAGCTGCTTTATTGAAAATAAAGTCGTAGGTTTCGTTGGCGTTGTACTCTTTTAAAAAGTTCATTACCGTATCGAGTAATTGTTTTTCTAAATCTTGTGTTTCTTTGGCAAGTTGCATTGACAAATCTTCACGAAGCTTATACAATTCTTGTTCTTTCATCATCAAATCTTGCTGCTGACGACGAGCACTTTCTTCGCTTAAAAAGCTATTCATTTGCACTTTTTTCTGAAAATCTTGCACATCTTTTTCAAATGCCGCCATCTTTCTATTCAAATCATTTTCCATTCGTTTTTGCTTATCTAAAAGTTTACTTTCCAAGTCCTGATAAAATTTATAATTTTTTAGCAATGAGTCTACATTTACAAAAGCTATCTTATGCCCACTCAGAACAATGCTTGTATCGGACTTTCTGTTGACATTTGTTGATGATTGAGACGGTCTATTTAAAACAAGAACAAATAAAATTACAATAGACACAGCCATTACAGCTATTAAAATTTGATACAGTCGTTGCATATTTTTTTTCACAAAATTAGTTTAATTTTGAATAAAGAAAAAAATAAATGATAATCGATGCATAACAACCGAAAAGCTATATTTTGCGGAAAATTTTATGATGCAGACCCTAAAATTTTGCAGCATACTTTAGACAAATACTTTAAACTAGCCAAACCACCAAGTATATCGAATTCGTTGGCAATTATATCGCCACATGCAGGATATGTTTTTAGCGGACAAACTGCAGCTTCGGCATTTAATCAAATCGATAACGATAAAACCTACAAAAATATTTTTGTTATTGCTCCCAGTCATCATTTTTATGGGAATGGAATTGCATTGTTTAACGAAGGAAATTACGAAACTCCTTTGGGCGAACTTTCTGTAAATTTTGAACTTCAAGCAAACTTCTTGCAAAAATATCCTGAATTGTTTTACGAACACAACGAAGCACACTATAAAGAACATTCACTCGAAGTACAATTGCCCTTTATACAACACAAAATAAAACATTACGAACACATTGTACCGCTAATAATTACAACGCACAATACGGATAAGCTAAGAAATATAGCTCAAGTTTTACAGCCATATTTCAACGAACAAAATTTATTTGTTATAAGTACCGATTGGTCGCACTATCCCTGTCACAAAGATGCAGTAATAGTTGATAAAGAAACTATTAATGCAGTTATAACTAAAAACTTAGATAATCTTATATCGCTTCTTGACGTTACCGATGATATCGACAACCTTCATACTCGTATGTGTGGCAGTAATGCAGTGATATTACTTATGCTTTTAGCTCAATCGAACGAATATCAATTCCATTTTATTGAATATTCAAACAGTTCGTACAGTACTTATGGCGAAACCGATAAGGTTGTTGGCTATGCAGCTATTGCAGTAAACCTAATAAGCGAACCAATACTTTATTTAAACAATGACGAACAAAATGAACTGCTTAAAATTGCACGTTCAACGCTCGAAAGTTATCTAATTAACGGCAATATTCCATCATTTAAAACTGAATTTGAAAAGCTGAAAAAAAGTTATGGAGCATTTGTTTCGCTTTATTACAACGATCAGTTGCGAGGCTGCCTGGGTAAATTTACAAGCAACAAACCTCTTTATCAAACTGTTCAGGAGTTGACCATTGCTGCGGCAACCCGCGACAATAGATTCGAACCTATAAAGGTACAGGAACTTAGCGAAATAAAAATTGAAATTTCGGTACTTTCCGAACTAAAAAAAATTTCTAACATAAGCGAAATCATTCCCGGCAAACATGGAATATACATAACTAAAGGCTATCACAGTGGCACTTTTCTACCTCAAGTTGCTATTAAAACAGGATGGAGTGTTGAAGAGATGCTCGGATACTGCGCTCGTGATAAAGCCGGTATTGGCTGGAATGGATGGAAAGATGCTGAAATTTTTATTTACGAGGCTTTGATTATCAAAGAGGCTTAACTTTAAATATACATATCAAGCGTTTGACTTTGCAAATATGCTTTAAAATTTTTGGTCATTTGCATAGTTACATTGTTCATAATACAACGTTCGAAATTGCAAATAGGTTTATCGAGCGGACACGAAGTAATTTCAAGCGTACCTTCTATGGCTTCGTACAATTCTAAAAAAGTTATTTCTTCGGGTTTTTTTCGCAGAATAAAACCGCCGGTTGGTCCACGATGCGAATAAAGATAACCCGCTTTTACCAATCGCTGAAAAATCTTAGCCACATGATGCTTTGATGTACCTGTCATTTCAGCAATTTCCTGCACATTCACCATATGCTTGCTTCGAGCTATGATAATCATTCCATGCAATGCTATAGAGGCCGCTTCGGTTAATGTTACTACTTTCCCCATAAAATATTTTTAGTAATTGATTACGCAAATGTACAAAAGTTTTTTAATTAAATCATTATTTTTGCACATGGATTTTTTAATTGTTTTATTTGTTGCCATTAGTCTCAGCATCGATACTTTTGCCATTTCGGTTGCCAGTGGACTTTCGTATCAGCAAATTACCTTCATTGAAGCATGCAAAATAGCCATTATCTTAGCTTTTTTTCAAACCATGATGCCTATTGCCGGATGGGCATTTGGCGAACAGATAAAATCCTATATCGAACATATTGATCACTGGATAGCCTTTGGATTATTGCTATTTCTAGGACTAAAAATGATACGCGAATCATTTAAAGTTCAAGAACAAAAAACGTTCAATCCGTTACATCCATTCACTATGTTGACTATGGCTATTGCTACTAGTGTAGATGCGCTAGCAGTAGGCTTCACCTTTTCTATTATCTATATTCCCATCATTATCTCGGCTGCTATCATTGGTATTGTTACCTTTCTGGCTTCGATGCTCGGCATTCTTGTAGGTAAAAAAATCGTCCTTAAAAACACTGTTTGGATAGACATATTGGGTGGTATAATTCTGATAGCTTTAGGAAGTAAAATTTTACTTGAACATTTGAATATTTAAATTAAGGAAAGATGATGCGAAAAATTAAAAATCCTTTTCTGCAATTAAAAAACTATCATTGTTTTGGTTGTAGTCCTAACAATCCAATAGGCTTAAAACTCAATTTTACGTTAGACGACAATACAGTTATTGCCACATGGCAACCTTCGCACAACTATGAAGGCTGGCAAAATATTCTACACGGAGGTATACAGGCTACCCTAATGGACGAAATAGCTAGTTGGGTTGTTTTTTCGGTTTTAAAAACAGCCGGATTTACTGTAAAGATGAATATTTCGCTTTATAAAAATGTTTTGATAACAGACGGCACCATTACCTTAAAAGCGAAGTTAAAATCGCAGAAATTAAGAGTAGCCGACATAGAAGTTCAACTGTTTAACAGAAAGAATGAATTGTGTTCCGAAGGCAATTTTGTTTACTACATTTATCCTAAAAATATTGCTATAGAACGTTTCCACATACCCAAAAACGACGAAGAATTGTTCGAAATTTAGAATTAATCTTTATACTGCACACCTATAATCATACCTATTACTGCCGGAATAGCAATATTGATAAGCCACAAAGCAGAAAAAGAAGCAATAATAGTTTCTTCGTAAACAACCATGTTTTCGAAAAGCATTAGCCCAACTTGATTGCGTACAAACAACTCGGTGAAAGAAGTAGTGGGTATTATTGTTGTTAATAAAAAACTTACCGAAGCATTTAAGCAAAAATTATAAAAATTTAAGGTTGTACCAAAAAAAACAAATAACAAATAAAGCTGAACAATAAAAACAACATACCTAACAAGCGAATAAAATATCAAAAGCTTCAGGTCGTAAAAACGATAGTTTTTTAAAAAAGTGAAAAAAATGGCAAATTTATCAGGTAAAAAATGTAACCATTTCCGAAACAACACAGGAAAAAATAAATAGAATAATATGCTTACTAACAATAAAATACTTGAAATAAGAAGATATTTTTCCATCAAATTTTTTTGAAAAAGCAACATACCCAATAGTCCAAAAATCAGCGTTATCAATAATTGCGATACACTGGCTAACATAGAAGCCAGCACACCTTTTAACCTATTTTTTTTTTCGAGTACTAGTATTTTGCCTACAAATTCTCCAGTTCTATTAGGCATAATAAGCGAAACACTAATGCCCATCATTACACCTTTAAAAGCGTTCCAAATGGTAATTAATTGTAAATATTTCGTTACCAACTTCCACTTAATTGCTTCAATTGTCCAGTTTACAAACATTAACAATAAAACCAATGCAACGAACCAATAATGCTTAACATTAAATAATACCGATAAATCAAAGTGCTTTTTTATATGAATAAAACGATGCATCAGTGCCAATATCGATGCTACAAGAATAATCCATATCAATACCTTTAAACCGTATTTTTTAAGAAAGTTCATCAATGCATCAGGTATAACTTTCCCGTACCATTTTTTTCCTGATAAACAGTATCGGGATTCCCGTACAAATAAATGTTTCCCGATTTAAAAATATATGCACCTGCTTCGTGTTGTGCATAAACATAACAATCGCCAGTACTTTTATTGGTCACATAATTGTATTGGGCAATTAGATTTCTGGCGTGTAAATATCCCATACCCGAAATCCACAAAAAACTAATACCTGTTTGTCCGGAAATATAGGTATCGCCAGTACCTGCATTTTGAGAATAGGCAAACCATCGACAACGCACTCTGGCATCTATTTTTGAAATATCAGCCCAATTACTTATTTTGAAAGAATCGCTTACCAGGGTATCAACAAAAAAATAGTCGCCACTACCTACAATAATCAAAGCAGTTAATGTTGGTGAATAAATATGAATAGATATTCGTTCATATTTTCGCAACCAATTACACTTGTTTTGATTTTCAATAATTAAATACTCCCTGGCATTACGTGTTTCAATATACGGAAGCAAATTTTTTCCGCAAACAACTTTTACCTTATAAATCGTATCGAAATGCCAATACACATCAAACAAACTATTTACTTTAACATGAGTAAATGGTTCCAAATAACGCACTTCACTATGTATAGAACCTGCTGAATGGAAGCATTTAGAAGGCTTTTGGCAAGAAAATAACAGCAACATCAAATAAAAAAAACAAGTGAGTGTTGATATTTTCATGTAGTTAGTCATATATATTAAGACAAATAAAGCATAATTTTGTTTCCTAAAATAAAAGCGTGTGCCTAAGGCAAAGAAACATAAAAAAAGACTATTTTCAAAAGTAATCGTTATACTTTTTATTCTTTTTGTGCTGGTACTGGCATATACTTCATACACTTATTACAACAAGATATTTAAACCGAATATTAACATTAATATAAACGACGAATACATATATATACCAACAGGCTCTACATTCGACGATGTTATTGAAATTCTTAAAAAAGAAGAATTGCTTATAGACTTAGCCTCTTTTGAATGGTTAGCCGAAATAAAAAATTACAAGAATAACATTAAACCCGGTCGTTATCGCATCAAAAAAAACATGAACAACAACGAACTTATCAATCTTTTGCGAAGCGGCAAACAAGAACCTGTTAAAGTTGTTATTCGTGGTTTTCGCAATCTCGAATATTTAGCTGGAAGTGTTGCTCGCAAAATAGAAGCCGATTCGGCTACCCTGGCCTCTATATTAAGCGACGAAATGGTAGCAAGAAAATATGGCTTTAATGCCAACACATTTATTACCATGATTATACCCAATACATACGAATTTTACTGGAACACCTCGGCCGAACAATTTATCGACCGCATGAGCAAAGAATATAAATCATTTTGGACCGACGACAGAAAAACAAAAGCCAACGAAATAGGATTGAGTCAATCGCAAATTGCTATACTAGCATCAATTATCCAATGCGAAACCAATAAAACAGACGAAATGCCTACTATTGCAGGAGTATATATTAACCGGCTCAAAAAAGGCATGCTTCTACAAGCCGACCCTACTGTAATTTATGCCATCGGCGACTTTTCTATACAACGAGTAACCAAAAAACATCTTGAGTTTGATTCGCCCTACAATACGTATATTTACGCAGGTCTTCCACCCGGGCCTATTTGTATTCCCTACCCTCATACTATCGATGCTGTTTTAAATTACAAAAAGCATAATTTTTTGTATTTTTGTGCCAAAGATGATTTCTCGGGTTATCATGTTTTTGCAAAAACTCACGAAGAGCACCTTATCAATGCTCGAAAATATCAACAAGCTTTGAATAAGTTAAATATTAAATAGAAATAATATGACACGTATTAAATTCGGAACAGATGGATGGAGAGCTATCATTGCTAAAGAATTTACAGTTGATAATGTTATCAGAGTTACATTAGGCTTTGTCCGCTGGCTAAAAAGCAGATATCAACACCCCAGTGTAGTAGTAGCTTACGACTTCAGATTTAATGGAAAATTATTTGCCGAAACTGTTACCAAAGTGTTGGCAAATAACCAAGTTAAAGTTTTTTACTGCCCAATACCTACTTCTACACCGGCACTATCGCTTGCTATAACTAAGTTTAATGCTAATGCAGGTGTTATGATTACTGCCAGCCACAACCCGCCCGAATATAACGGATATAAACTCAAAGGACGCCATGGCGGACCGTTATTAGAAGAAGATACGAAAGAAATTGAAAATTTAATCCCCGACGAACACGAACTTATCATTGATTCTATAAAATGGAGTGACCTGGTAAAAAAAGAGAAAATTATTGAAATCAACCTCGAAGATGTGTATATCGAACATGTTCATGCTCATTTCGATATTGAACGCATAAAAAAATCGGGGTATCGTTTTGCATTCGATGCTATGTACGGTTCCGGTCAAAATATTATGCGGCGTTTGTTCCCCGAAATACCCCTCTTGCATTGCGAATCAAATCCTTCATTTAAAGGAATACCGCCCGAGCCTTTGCACAAAAACCTTCAAGAATTTTCCGAATTCATTAAAAACAATGGTAACATAGACGTAGGTTTAGCTGTTGATGGTGATGCCGATCGCATAGCACTTTACGATTCTAAGGGAAACTATATTGATTCTCATCATATTATATTATTGCTCATCTATTATTTGGCTCATTACAAAAAACTCAGTGGCAAAGTGGTTACTGGATTTTCGAGTACAGTAAAAGTAGAAAAATTGTGCGAACATTATCATTTACCTGTTCAACGAGTTCGAATTGGTTTTAAAGATATTTCTAAAGTAATGTTATCAGAAGATGTTTTAGTTGGTGGCGAAGAATCGGGCGGCATCACTATCAAAGGTCACATCCCCGAACGCGATGGCATCTGGATGGGACTCACCATCTGGAATGCCATGACCGAATGTGGAAAATCTCTTGAACAACTCATTGACGAGATATACCAAATAACCGGCAAATTTTATTATTTGCGTTTCGATCTCAAAGTAGATGATACATTTAAAAAAACGGTAATCAATGCTTGCAAAAACGAACAGTTTATTCGCTTTGATGGCAAAGCAGTGGTTCGTACCGACACGCTTGATGGATACAAATACTTTCTTAACGAACAGGAATGGGTTATGATTCGCGCATCAGGAACCGAACCACTTATACGTATTTATGCAGAAGCAGGTCAACCCGATCAAGTAGATAAATATATTCAATCGACATTAGAACAAATTCAAAATTTGAAAAATAAGTAAAAAAACATTATTTTTGTAAAGTTTTTTGGAGAGATGGCAGAGTGGTCGAATGCGGCGGTCTTGAAAACCGTTGTACCCGCGAGGGTACCGGGGGTTCGAATCCCTCTCTCTCCGCTTTTTTTTATTACTTAGATGTTAAAGACACAAATTTTTTATAATCGCTCATTGCTTCTTTTTCCATATTGAGCGAATACTTTACTAATGCACGATTTTTATAAGCTAACGCATGCGAAGAATCTATCTGTATCAATTTATCTAAAACCTCTAAAGCTTTATCGAACATGGATAAATCCATGTAAGCGATAGACAAATAAAATAATGCTCTGGTATGGTTAGGATCTGATTCCAGAATTTTTTTAAAACACTCTATTGCTTTGTTCAAATTCCCCTTTAAGTATTGTCGGGAGCCTTCTTCAAGCAATTTTTCCAATGGATATTATTTTTATATTAATTAAAGTTACTACAAAGAAACAGTTAAATGCTAAAAAAAATGACGAATCGATTATAACAATATACAGAATACCAATATTACTTTATAGTTATTAATACTACAATGTTGACATCAAATTAAAGAATTCATCTTTCCTTTTTCGGGATAAAGGAACAACTTTATTGTCGGACATTACAATCATTAAATCTTTTGTAAATATCGATTTCACGTAATTCAGGTTAATCAAATATGAGTGATGAACTCTAAAAAAGTCGTAATGCTCAAGCATAAGGTGGTAATCTTTCAATTTTTTTGCAACAAAAAAACTTTCTCCCGTAGTAGTAATAATTCTAACATAATTTCCTTCTGCCTCAAATCGTATAATATCGGACAATTTAATATAAACAATCCTATCGCTATTAACAATTTCTATTTTTTTATTTTGCAAACCTATTTTTTTCAATAATTCGTAACCATTATTTGTTTGATCACCTTTTGCATTCTTTTTATCCTCTACTTTTTGAATCGCTTTTTTTAATTCATTTATATCTAATGGCTTTAATATATAATCTAAAGCATTTCGTTTAATAGCCTGTAATGCATATTGATGATGAGCTGTTACAAAAATAATTTCAAAGCTAATTGAGTTTAATCCATTTAACATCTCAAAGACATCGCCATCGGGCATTTGAATATCGAGCAACAAACAATCAAAATCGTGCGATAGTATTGCTGCTTTGGTTTCTTCAACTGAATAACACTTTGCAATTACTTGAACTTGAGGGCAGCACAATTTTAACGCACTTTCTAACAAATTGTTTGCATCTTTTTCGTCGTCGGCAATGATTGCTTTTAGCATATTTTTTCTGGCAATATACAAAATTTATTTGAAATCTGGATAAAGATATGTATCAAAAGGGTATTTTCGGGCATGAATTTGCTTAACTACTTCGTAAATATGCTTACGCAAATGATCGATATTAATTTTATTTGTAGCAGAAATAACAAGCATTTTATGCATATTCATCTGAAATTGCTCTAAAAACACTCGGGCTTCATTTAAACGCACATTCAACTCTTTATCGTTAAGTAAATCCATTTTGTTAAAAACATGTATAAAAGTTTGTTCCGTAATATTTAGCTCGTACAAGGTTTGATTAACAACTTTTATCTGTTCTATAAAAGAAGGGTGGCTAATATCGATAACATGTAAAATAACTTCTGCCTCACGAATTTCATCGAGCGTCGACTTAAACGACTCTACCAGTGTATGAGGCAACTTTCTTATAAATCCAACGGTATCGGATAATAGAAATGGAACATTATCTATAACAACTCGCCTTACTGTTGTATCTAATGTTGCAAATAATTTATTTTCGGCAAATACACTCGATTTACTGAGTATGTTCATCAAGGTAGATTTTCCAACATTGGTATAACCTACCATTGCCACACGAACCAATTTAGAGCGATTCTGACGTTGCGTTTGTTTTTGAGTATCAATTTTTTTTAATTCATCTTTCAAAATCGATATTCGTTTCTTAATAACACGCTTATCGGTTTCGAGTTCCTTTTCGCCGGGTCCTCTCATTCCTATACCTCCTTGCTGACGTTCGAGGTGTGTCCACATACGCGTCAGACGGGGCAACATATATTCATATTGTGCCAATTCGACTTGTACTTTTGCATAAGCAGTTTTAGCCCGCATAGCAAAAATATCGAGTATAAGATTGGTTCTGTCTAAAATTGGAATATTAAGTATTTGATTAATATTTCTGAGTTGAGTACCTGTAAGTTCATCGTCAAATATTGCAATATCGATCTGATTTTCTTTGATAAATTCCTTTATCATCAATAATTTGCCTTCTCCTATAAATGTTTTAGGATTGGGCTTTTCGATTTTTTGCACAAAACGCCCCAACGTTTTTAAATCGGCAGTTAACGCCAAAAATTCCAATTCGTCAAGATATTCGTTAACTTTTGTTTCGTCAACTTCTGGTGTAATAACACCTATTAAAACGCACTTACGTATATCTTGAATAGTTGATAAGCCCAATCCCATATTATTTCAGCAGATAATTATTATCTCTGAGTAAATCGTAAAATACATTTTTAAATATCTGCATCGTACCCGAAATCATTTCTAAATCATTTGGAAATGGCAAAGGAGGTTTACCAAGCTGTTTTCTAATATCATCGTCTAAAGCACGTAAATCACCATAAGCGATATAACTAATATTTTCGAAAAAGAAATCGGATGCAATCGGTTTAGTTAGTACATTTCTTTGCTCATCGACATCAAAATAGATAACATCTCCTTCGATATGGGCTGCTTTTTGCTGTATGGTTTCTATCAAGTGGCACGAAACTTCAATCATACGGGGAATACGAATAGGATTGCCCAACGAATCTTTTACAACATTATTCTGACTATCTAACAATACTTCGGTACCATCCTGAACTTTTTTTGTTTTTATAGACTCGCGATGCAAGACTTTTTCGGGCAAAATTTGAATGTTTTTTAAATTGAGTTTGATGATATAATGATAGGTTTCGTAATCGTATATTGTTGAATAGTAACGTTTCCACTTCTGTTCGAGTTTTTCAAATCCTATATTAAATAATTCATCTTTAAAACCGGGAGGCAATTTGTAAAACGTACTATTTTCGAACATCAGACCTACTTTAGTTATCCCTTTTTGTTCTGCAAGGGCAATTAAATCATCAACATCCTGATAGGTTTCGAAATAATATTTTACGTTTTTAAAATATTGAAATGCTTTGCGTGCATTAAAACGATTATTGGTGCTTAAAAGTTGCTTGCCTTTTGTGTACCAGTATTCGGCAGCATTTTGCTTGGCAACAATAATATCCTTATCATAATCGATATAATCAAATTCAATAAGTCTATTTTTATACTTTAAAGGCAAAATAGGCATTACCAGAGATTGGCGTTTTTTTAGTTTTTGGTATATCTCCAGTATATCGCCCCAATTTTCGGGTTTACCTTCTAATTTAAGTAATCGTAAATTTTCGTTATCGCGATGATTGGCTGCTGTATATGATTTTTCTAAGTAATATACTTCTTTTTCGTTCGATGGTTCTTTTTTAATCTTTTTTACAGCTCTTGCAATAGCTCTATCGTATTCTCCTCGAATATAATATCTTTTAGTAACATTGCAAGCTATTAAAAAAATAACTAAAAAAAATATAAGAAATCTTATCATGCAATAAAATTTAATAAAGCCCTTTAAAAGGGCTTTATCTTAATTCAGTTTGAAGTTTATTGGCAACTGGAACGACACTCTAACCGGTTTACCTCTCTGTTTTCCGGGCTTCCATGCTGGCATACTTAAAATAACTCTAACGGCTTCTTTGTCAAGAGAGGGATCAACACCACGAACTACTTGAACATCAGTAACCTTGCCATCTTTTCCAATAACAAATTGCACAAAAACTTTACCTTGAATACCGTTTTCCTTGGCTATTTCAGGATATTTTATATTTTTACTAATCCATTGAAACATGGCAGCTTCGCCACCCGGGAACTCAGGTTTTTCTTCAATTACGTAAAAGTTTATTACTTCTTCGGTCTCTTCTTCTTGTTGAACTTCAACTGGTGCCTGTATTTGAGTATTTGCATCGGCCTCGGTACTTTCAATCTTTACTTCATTCTGTATTTCCTGATTGTTTTCGACTATTTCTAAAACGTCCGTTACTGGTGGTGGAGGTGGTGGAGGAGTCTTTATTTCTTCTTGTTTGGTAATGGGAATAATTTCTTCTTCAATTGGTCCTGAATTTTCAACAACAAAACCACTACCATCACCCGGTACAATTTTCAACTCAAAAGCAAAAAGTACCAAAACTAAAGTTATAAAAAGACCTACCTGAAAAAACAAACTACGTTTTTTTTCGAGGTCAACCTTAGGACTTTTCTTAATTTCCATAATCGAATATCGTTAAATTTTAGTTTAATTTTCAACGAACAAATTTAATACCATTTTTTTAAATATACTCATTAAAGCCAACTTTTATTGAATTTTTTCTTTCGGCTCTACGTGTATTGTTAATTCAAGATTGGTAAGCCTTTTTTTTAAATCTTCTTCTATTTTATCGCAAATATCATGAACTTGTTGAAGAGAAAAACCGGGCGGCAATTCTAAATGAAACTCTGCAAAAATAAAATTTCCAGACTTACGAGTTTTTAAATCATGATAGGTATATTGATGCGAAATAAGATAATTACGAATTAATTCAATATCCTGAATATTGGCAGCTTCATCCATCAAAGGATGAAATGCTTTTTTAAATAAAGAAACTCCCTCAATGAACATATAAATAGCAACCAAAATAGCTAAAATGGAGTCGACTATGAACCATTGAAACCAGGCTATTAGACAAAAGCCTAATATCATACCCAGCGATGCAAACATATCGGCACGCAAATGAAGCGCATCGCCCTCGAGTGCTAACGATTGAGTTTGCTTTACTACTCGGTATAAATAAGACGACACAATTAAATTAACAATAAACGATACCAATAACACCAAAACAGCCAGATAAGGCATTTCAATTGGCACAGGTTCTATTATACGTTGAATGGATTCATAAAAAATGTAAACAGCAGCTAATAAAATTAATAGTGCTTCGATACTTGCCGTAACATTTTCTATTTTTTTATGTCCAAAAGGATGTTTTTCATCGGCTGGTTGTTCGGAATATCGAACAGAGAGCCATGTAATAATCGATGCCAACCAATCGCTTAACGAGTGCAGCGCTTCCGACAATATGCTAACTGAACCTGTTAAAAAGCTTACTACTATTTTGAGTATAATTAACAAAGAGTTGGAGATAATGGATAATAATGCTGCATGCGATGCCTTATATGACAAACTTAAAAAATGCATTATAAAAGTTATTCCTTAAACAGCTTTAAAATATAAAAAACGCTATTTTTTTTCTGGTTTAAGATATAGTTTGACGTAATTATTTGAACTGAAGTATTTATTAGCCAGTTGCTGAATTTCCTGTGGTGTTACCTTGTTGACTTTTATATTGTAATCGTCAATAGATGATTTAGGATCGTCATAATAATAAACATTTTCGAGTTTTCGAACCCACCAATTGTTTCGCTTTATATCTGTTTCGCGTTCTCGTATCATTTGTTCCTTGACTTTGTTAAGATTTTCTACACTGGGACCTTTCTTTTTCAAGATGTCCATTTGTTTCAGAACCACGGCAGATAGCTTATCCTGTCTCTTAGGATCACAGCCAAACATAATGGTAATCATAAGCTCAGGTTTGGGATATTTGTCAATATCGAGGCGTGCTTGAACACCATAGGTGCCGCTTTCTTTTTCGCGAACATTTTCGCGCAACATAATATCCAGTATCTTAATAAGTTGTTGAGTTTTTATATTATTTTCGGGCGACCATTCATATTCGCTATGCCATGCCATGCCTACCAGGCCTTTTTCTTCCTTACCTTTATACACAATGTCGGTAATTATTCCAGAAGGGAATTTAGGACTTACATCTTTCCACATATCTTGATGTTTCGATGAAGGCAATGCACCAATATACTTTTGAATTAATGGAATAGCTTCTTCTTCATTGATGTTTCCTACAAAGAAAAACTTAAAGCCATTGGCATTGCTAAAACGATCTTTAAAATAGTTGATCGATTTTTCGAGATTTAACGTAGCCATTTGTTCTTCGGTGGGTATGAGTATTGTACGTGGGTCATTTTGTGTTACAATTTTTGTAAATTTTTCTATAAATGTAAACTGAGGGTTGTTCATAATAAACATAAACTGACTTTTCAATTTTGAGACAAATGCTTTAAATGCTTCTTCATCGGAGCGAATATCAGTAAAATACATATAGATAAGTTGTAAAAATGTCTCCATATCTTTGGGAGAAAACTTACCACTAAAACCTTGTTTAACATCAGTAATATACGGTGTAATGTTAATATCTTTTCCTGCAAGTTTTTTCTTTAAATCCGATTTGCTAAAACTACCCAAACCACTCTCCTCTACAATAGCAGAGGCATACATTGCATTCAATACATCGTTGTCAGAAGCAAGCGATGTACCACCTAATCCATAGGCAGAAAATTGTATTTCGTTATTCTTAAAATCGGTAGTTTTAATAATAACCTGAGCACCATTAGCAAAAGTAAATTCAATGTATCCCAATTCTTTATTTTCAACTCTACTAATTATCTCTGAACCACTGGGCAACTGGGCAATAAGTGGTGCATCTAACTGTTTGTCTTCGTACGGCTTAAGTTCTACTGTCTTTACTTTCTCAATAATTTTTATTATCTCACTTTGATCGGGCACTTTTATACCTTCTTTTTTAGGTGCCTGAACCATCAGCACAAAGTTATGATCAGTAATCCATTGCTTAGCAAGTGCATTCACTTCTTCTAAAGTTATGTCGGGCAAAAATTTCTTTGCATATTCATATTCGTTTTGAGCACCTGGAATAGGGTTTTTAGACAAATAATGATACACATATTCCATTGCTAAATTACCCGATTCCATTTTATCGTATTCTTTTGCATTTTTTTCGTATTGATTCAATAAATCTTTTTTCTGTCGTTCGAGTTCGGTTTGGGTAAAGCCAAAACGTTTTACCCGTTCATTTTCAAGCATCAACGTTTCAAATGATTGGTCAATCTTATTTTCTTTTGATAAAGCATAACCCAGATAAGCATCTTTAGTACGTGCCAGGAAGCTTCCATATTGTGTACCAGCATAAATAAAAGGCGACTCAGGCTTTTGAGTAATTTCTTCCAGACGATTATTTATCATACCGGTAAATAAATCCTGTAGCAATTGCCAGCGAAAATCTTCAACGGTTTCAATATATTTTTTGGGATGTTTATAGAAGAACATTACGATATTTTGGGTTGCTTCTTCGTCGGTTTCTATACTAATAAGAGGCTCTTTGTTATCGGGTAAATCAAAAACTTCGCGTTTTTTCTCACTTTGCGGATTTTGTATATGAGCAAAGTGCTTAATGATATATTTTTCGGCTTGTTCGATATCCATATCACCAACTACTACAACAGCCATGAGGCTTGGACGATACCAATCTCTGTAAAACTGACGTAAGGTTTCGTGCTTAAATGTTTTCAGTATTTCGGGTTTTCCAATAGGTAAGCGTTCGGCATATTTCGAACCTTTAAAAATAACGGGGAATGCTTTTTTACGCATACGATCTTCGGCACCAAGACCAAGTCGCCATTCTTCGAGCACTACCCCACGCTCCTTATCTATCTCTTTTCCGTCGAGGGTTACTTGATGTGCCCAATCCTCCAAAATTTGAAAACCCTTTTCAATAAGGTCGGGCTGATCGGTTGGTACTTTGAGCATATATACGGTTTCGTCGAAACTGGTATATGCGTTCAAATCGGCTCCAAAACGAATTCCCATACGCTCTATGGTGTTTACCAGCTCTTGCTTGGGAAAATTTTTGGTACCATTAAAACACATGTGCTCCAGTAAATGAGCCAAACCTTGTTGCTCGTCGGTTTCGAGTATTGAGCCTGCATTAACAGCCAGACGTAATTCTATGCGTTTTTCAGGTTTTGCATTTTTACGAATGTAGTACGTTAAACCATTGTCAAGTTTTCCTACTTTAACATTAGGATCAATAGGGAGTTTCTCTTGCGAAAACGCATTTACCCAAGATAAAAATAAAACTCCCCCGAGTAAAAATAACATGTTTACCTTCATAGAATAAAATTTTTATATGCTTTAAGACGTTTTTTTGAACATAAAGTTACACGAAAAAGTGAAAATAAAATAATGCCATTACTAATAGTTAAAAAAATTCTCGTAACCGATACCCACATCAAAACGACCGTTGTATATCGATACAGGTTCGTTATTCACAAAAGTTTTTAATCGAAAGGTTCCACACAAAATGGTTTTATATAATTCGTTATCGACAAAAAGCTTTTGGGCTTTTCTAAAATGTAGTTCGCCTTCAATAATGTTGAGTATATATATAGCTCCTCCGATGCGCATACTAACCTTGCTTGAAGTATCTTTAAGATTAATGACTACATTGTTTAACATCGTAAGTTCATATTCGTTTTGTGGCGAATAACCTTTGAAAGAAAATTTTAAAGACATGTTGCCATACTGGTAGCTACCTTGCAGAAGAAAATGTAAGGTGTCATTATTTACAAAAACTTTTGCTGGCACTATATCATTATTTGACCGAAAAGGGGCACGATCGTAGTATGCTCCAAAAGTATTATAGCCCCATTCGGAGTATATGGGCAAACCCGGATTGTATGGGTCTTCGATAAAAACACTTTGCGACAATATGTATTCATCTTGTTTTTTACAAGCACTTAAAACAATTAGTATAAGTGATAAATATAAAATGTTCTTCATAACCCACTACTTTAATATTAAATGAAACGGAATTTGAACACTGGCTTTAATAGCAGAATAACGTTCTGCATCAGTTAAAATGAAGTAATTGCCTCCCAAATACTTCGATAGAATATTAAACTCAACATTCAACGAAATTTTTTCGATATAGTAATATCGAAAACCCAACGATGCCGATGCTGAATAGTAAACTTTATCTAATGTTTGCTGAATTATACTTAGTACTTCTGTCTTATTTAAATTCATTTCGGGATTGAAAAACGTAACATCGAGTTTATGATGTACATTAAATCCCACATCGGCACTCATTCTGACAAATAAGCCTAATCTTTTACGATTGAGAAAGTAATAGCGAACATCAACTGGGACAGTAAGGTAATGTTGGTTTTCTGTAATATTTTTTAAACGAGCATATTTCGATTCTTGCTGATTCGAAGCGTATCGGAAATAAAAATATTCGGCATTTTCGGACATTCTTCCCTTAATAGTTGTAAAATATAACCAATATTTTACTCCTAACGAAAAGCCAAAATTCAACTGATTGTTGTATAGTTCTAATTTAGCTGCATACGTTAGTCCATTGGTTTGTGCCACAATTTTGGCAACGTTATGGTTATAATAACTATTACTACTCACGTTCTGACGTATGGGGATATTTTCTTTCAGAGTGGTATTTGGCAATAAACCGCTTATTTCGATGTGAACATATTTTTGCCAGGTTTGCGACGATTCACTTTCGTTTTGTGAATCCGAACGCGATGAAAAAAATAAAATTGCCAATAGCAAACAATAAATATTTTTCATGTTTTTTAACTTTTACAAAAACAAAGTTAATATCATCTGTTGTAATTTAAAATTTTTCAGATAGTAACTTTTAGATAAAAAAATCTATATTTTCTTCTCAATTTGATATTTGTTTCTATCGACAGCATTTCGTGTAATAAGCTCTGCCAGAAATCCTGCCAAAAAAAGTTGTACTCCAAGTATAACTGCCAACAAAGCTAGATAAAATAAAGGCTGGTCTGTAACATTCCGTGTAGGAATATTATTCAGCGACTTATAAACTTTTTCAGCAAGGAGGTAAAACGAAACTCCCCCACCCAGTAGGAACATGATAGTACCCCAAACACCAAAAAAGTGCATGGGTCTTCGTCCAAAACGTGTAATAAAGCTCACCGAAAGCAAATCGAGTGGACCACGAATAAAACGCTCCAGCCCAAACTTACTCTTGCCATATTTTCGCTCCTGATGCTTAACGACCTTTTCGCCAATGCGTTTAAATCCTGCCCACTTAGCAAGAACAGGAATGTAGCGGTGCATATCGCCATATACTTCAATGCTCTTTACAACCTGTTGGCGATATGCTTTTAAACCACAATTCATGTCGTGCAACTTGATACCACTGATTTTTTTCACTGTCCAGTTGTACAACTTGCTTGGTAATCGTTTTGAAAACAATGGATCGTGCCGAACTTTTTTCCAGCCCGAAATCAAATCGTATTTTTCTTCAACAATCATTCGATACAACTCTGGTATCTCTTCAGGATTGTCTTGCAAGTCAGCATCCATCGTTATTACTACCTGCCCTCGTGCTTCATTAAAGCCCACCTGCAAAGCAGCAGCCTTACCATAATTACGCAGAAACTTTATAGCTTTGATGCACGAATATTTCTCTTTAAGCAATTCTATTACATTCCACGAATTATCAGTACTTCCATCATCAATAAGTATTAACTCGTAAGTAAAATTATTTTCGTTCATCACCCGTGTAATCCATTCAACTAGTTCGGGCAAAGATTCTTCTTCATTCAATAAAGGTATTACTATGGATAATTGCAACATAATAATTTGTTAATTTTCGTTTATTAAATCTTTTTCAATTTCTTCCATCATTTGCTGCTGTGATTTGCCCGATTTCTTAACAAAAGCGGCAATAATTAATGAAAAAGTAGTACCCCAAAATGTATATGAAAAAATAGTTCCTAATGCCATTGTTGTAGGATTAGTTAACCTTTTAGCTAATTCTATAGCCATTTCTATTTGCTCTTCGCTCATGCCCTTATCGGACAATTGTTTTCCTTGTAGTTCGATCATTTTGTCCAATTCGTCGGGCGCTATAAATTTAAAAAACATAAAAATGTAAAAAGCTACAACAATTGACATAAAAAGACTTATGAGTACCCCCGAACCAACCGAACGACCATAAGATATAATACCATTGGAATATTGATCACGATAATACTTTGTTCCAATAAAAATAAAAAAAATAAGCACCAAAAACAAGACTATCGAATTGAACCAGGTCGATGTTAAACTCAACAAATAAAGCAGCAATGAAAGAATAATAATAACCAGACCACATAAAGCACCAAAATTCATTGAATTTTTCAAAAAACTGTTTTTCATACCGGTGATATTTTTGCAAATATAATGGTTTTGAAGGAAATATGTAACTTCGAATGTCAATAAGTTGAATTTTTAATGAAATAACGAATAATAGCCATAACTATATAAAGCCAAATAACCAAAGGAATGCTATAATATTTTAGCACAAGTATAATCATTATCGACAATATTAAGAACACATAACGCCATTTATTCTCTTTCCATGACAAGTTTTTAAATTTTAATGAAAAAAAAGGCAAAGGCAAAACCAGCAAAAAAGAATGAATCAAAGTAACCATTAAAAGATTTCTCAAATTTAAAATTATAAAAAAAGCTGCCAAACTATATTGACTTAACATAATGGGCAACCATGCAAAAAACAACGCATTAGCAGGAGTAGGCAGTCCAATAAAGTCGGTAGTTTGCCGTTCGTCGATGTTGAACTTTGCCAATCTTATGGCCGAAAAAATTACCAACATCAATGGTACAACTAGAATAATAATATTTCCTATTGTTATATCATCTGCCTCAATATGCGTAATGAGGAGTACTGATTTAAAAAAAGAAAAAACAATAAATGCTGGTGCCACTCCAAAACTAATTAAATCGGCTAACGAATCGAGTTGCTTACCTATATCGGAATAGGCTTTTAACAAACGAGCCATTAAACCATCTAAAAAATCAAAACATGCTGCTATAAAAATAAAAACTCCAGCCCACACCGGATAACCTTCGAACATAGCAATAATAGAACATAACCCACTCAATAAATTGCCTATAGTTAAAAGATTGGGTATATTTTTTTGTAACAGGTAAACAAATCTCATGCAATAATTTTTGCAAAAATATGTTTTTATATGGTATTATATGAAAAAATGTTCAACTTTATTTAACTTTGAATAATTTTTAGAGTATGACTGTAAAGTTTATTTTCATAACTGGTTATTTGATGGCAATCAATATTTTACTAATTGCACAAAAATACAGCAACGAGTTTTTGCAAATTGGTGTAGGCGGACGTGCTTTATCGATGGGAAATGCTGTGGTTGCAAGTTCCGATGACATTTATTCTACTTACTGGAATCCCTCGGGATTACTCGGCTTGCAACACAATGTTTCGCTAGGTCTCATGCATTCTTCGTATTTCGGTGGATTGGCTGCATACGATTTTGGTGCTGCTGTCATTAAAAACTCCGACTCATCGGCATTTGCTATTAGCGTGTTGCGGTTTGGCGTCGATGACATACCCAACACACTTGATCTGGTAGATGCCAATGGCAATTTCGACTTTTCTAAACTTCGGTCTTTTTCGGTTGCCGATTATGCTATTTTGTTTAGTTATGCCCGTAAATTCAACAAATATCCAAATATTGACTGGGGAGCCAACTTAAAAATCATCCGCCGAATTGTTGGCGAGTTTGCATCGGCCTGGGGGTTCGGGTTCGACTTATCGGTACGTTATACCTATCAAGCGTTTATTTTGGGAGCTACACTCCGCGATGCTACATCAACGTTTAATGCATGGACTTACAACACCGAAACCTTCGAAGAAGCATTTATTAAAACCGGAAACGAAATACCTCAAAATGGCTTAGAAATAAACCGCCCCAGATTGATTACCGGTATAGCATACGATTATCCCATTAAAGAAAAGTTTTCGATTTTAGGAGAAGTCAATGCTGATTTTACATTCGATGGAAAACGTAACACCTTAATTAAAAGTTCATTTGCTAGCATAGACCCACATGTCGGAGTAGAATTATCGTACTTAAAAAAATTTTTTATCAGAACCGGTATCTTCAATATCCAACATGTCGTCAATGCTTCTGGTAAAAATGTGTTAAATATACAGCCTTCGATAGGTGCAGGAATAAGGCATAAATCATTTGCCATTGACTATGCCTTTACCGATATTGGCAACGCATCGGCAGCCCTTTATTCGCATGTTATCAGCATACGTTTTGGTCTAGAACGGAAGTAGATGAATAACGTTAGCAATGTTGCATTTGTTTTTGTTGTTTGCGGAAGTAAGGAACATATCACAACATTAAATTTTTCATTACAAGCGTTAAAAAAATTTACCCAACACGAAATTATTGTAGTTACAGATTCACAAAGAAACGAATCTGAAATACAGCACCATCAGATAATTGATGTACACACACCTGCACACTATACTCACCATCAGGCAAGTATTTGGCTCAAAACCTCGCTTCATCGAATATTACCTGCCAACAAACTTTATGCTTATCTCGATAGCGACGTTATAGCTCTTAACAATAATTGCAACCGAATTTTCGAATTTTACAGGCCTCCCATTACGTTTGCAAAAGATCATACAAGCATTCAATACTTCAGTCCTTATGCTCTTAATTGTAAGTGTTATGATAATTTTCTCGACGATAAAAACCATTTGGAAACAGCTTTAAGAAGAGCATTGAAACATTCAAACTACCCCGGACAATATTCTAATAGACATTACAGAGAATTACTTAAATATCTTCACGAACTAACTTATAATAAATTATCACTTTTAAAACTTGTTATTTCAATCCCATTATCCTTTCTATTCCCATTTCATCTTAAAAAAAATATTGTTTTAGACAGCAAACACAAACGATGGATTATAAACAAGCAGTTTGATTATCCAGTATTACTTTTATATAGAAAAAAAATAAAAAAAGAAGGTTATGTATTCTCATTTAAACAACAAAACTGGTTTAGCATTGCTGGTAATCACTTTGTAAAAAAGAACCGATGCAACCACCTAATTCAAGCCATACAAGAAACTTTTTTTATTGGTGTGGCCAATAATTTTCAGCACTGGAATGGCGGTGTCTTTCTTTTCGACCATAACTCTCATGCTTTTCTTGAGCAATGGCACCAAAACACTCTTACAATTTTTTCCAATCCATACTGGAAGATACGCGATCAAGCCACGTTAATTGTAACTGCCCATCAGTTTGGTTTACAAAATCATATTACTCTTCCCGAAGAATTTAACTTTATTGCCGACTTTTACAAACCATACATATATCCACATTCTCAAAAAGTTAATAGTTTTTTTAAGAGTAATAAAATTATTAGCCCCTCCTTTATACATATCTATCACCATTTTGGCGATAAAGAATGGGATGTATGGCAACGAATCGAGCAAATTCTCGGAATCACTACTTAAATGCTATTTCAGGTAGCCCATCACCGGATAATTTTAGGCGATCAAAGTAAGATGGTACAGCTTTGCCAGAAATTTTATCGACATACAATTTGGCCAGATACTGACTAAGCATAAATCCGTGTCCACGTAATCCTACGAATAAACCCAGTTCGGGATCTATAATATAACGTGGTTCGACATAATAACCCGACCAAACAGCCTGAAATCCAACCGAAGACAATTGAGGTATCCAGTTGACAAATATTTCAGCAACAATCTCAATAAAGTCTTTCGAATTTATTTTAAGATTCTTATCGGTTTCGATAAAATCGTTTGCTGGCGAGGCACAGCCAATAATTTGTCCTGTTTCGGCAAGTTGCTGACCATACACAGCCGAAAAGCCTTTGTATTTTCTACGATCAATTAGCATATCAAGTGGTTTGCCATTATATCCAAGCATAGGCAATCGTCGAGTAATAAAAGCCTGATGTTTTACAGGATATAAACCTGTTTCGATACCTAATTTACGAGCAAATTCGTCTGCTCTGGGACCCAAGGCATTAACAAACAGTTCAGCTTCGATTTGATAATAATCTCCATCATGATGCTTGACCAGAGCTATATAATATCCGTTTTTTTCGACATCGAGTAATTGACTATCTTCCCAAATAGTACCACCATGATCTGTACCAATGGCTCTCAACAGGTCGATAACAATACCCGGCGTTGCTTGCCAGCAATTGTTTGTTATAAGTGCAGCATGATAAGTATCGAGATTAGGATTAAAGTTGGGTGAAATATACTTAACAAAGTCGCCACGTTCGATTAAAAATGCATCGCTCCACTCGGTCGATTTTTTAAGTGCTTGATATGTTGCATCGTCGTGGGCAAAAGTAACATAACGTGTTTGTCTGAAATGAATATCTTTTATATTTTGTAATTCTTTAAAAATTTCAAGGTTATGCGATGCAATATCCGAAATCTCTGGCACTGTAAAAGCCGGACGACCTCCTGCTATATTTCGCCACGATGCTCCCCTATCGTAATTTAATAATAAAGGTTTGTAGCCTGCTTCAGCAAAATAACGATACAAAGCACTACCTGCAATACCACCTCCAGCAATAAGTACTGTGGTTTTAATTTTTTTTGGTTCTTTTTGTACTATAATTTTCTCTTTTTGACTTCGTGGATATAACTCACCCATTGTAAGTTGGTTCGATAAAGGACCACGGGGAGTTGCGTCACCAATTACCTGAATATTGTATTTGAAGATAGATTGTTTCAATCGCTTAATACAACGCTTACCCCGACATGCACCCATTCCTAAACGCGTAATATGCTTAATCTCATCAACGGAAATATATTTGCGATTTCCAATTTCTTCTAATATTTCATCCATCGTAACATCGTCGCAGTGGCAAACGTACATCTTTTCGTTTATGCTCCCATCGTAATTTTTTATGCGTAATGGCTCTGGATAATCTTCCTTAACGATAAAACCTCTAACTGCTGTTAAAGCTTCGCCTTCGACGGTTAAAGATCGTACACGGGCTATATTGGTTTTATTAGGTTTATACAAAATTTTTTCGATTATACCCTCACCGAGAATCTCTCCCTGATTATTGACCAAATAAACCTCTTTACCTTCTTCGGCAAAATACTCAATAGGTAAAAAGAGCCATTGTTTGTTTAAGTTATATCCAAAGATGGCTAATCCTGGACATTGATATACACAATCCATGCAGCCCACACATTTGTCGAAATCGATATGAGGCACGGTACTGGTCGAAGATTTCGAAATAGCTTTGTGTGGACATACAAAAGCACAGGGATTACATGCAAAGCCATATAAACAATCAATTAACACAAAAGGTTTATTCATACGATTTTGATCAGGGAAAAAAGGAGCCTCCATGACTTTAACAGGATGCTGCTGCGAGTCGATATATTCTTTTGAGATTTCGAGATAATGCTGATAATTGTATCGTACCGACAAAGCTTCGAGGACTTCGTAAGCAGCTTGTTTACCTCGTAAAACGGCACTGGTACCTTCGCCAATTCTGATGGCATCGCCAACGCCATAGCATAATCGCCCAAATATTTCGTTGCCTTTAATGAGCAGCTGATCATCGGGAACTAAACCAGTACAAATGTTAATAGCATCGATACCTTCAATAATTTTTTCTGTCCCTGGTATAGGTTCAAAGTTTTGGCATTGAGCTATGACTGCACCTACAATGCCAGTATATTTGCTATTAGGAATAGCTTTAAGCAATATATGCGATGTAAGAATAGGAATACCCAAACGTCGCACACGATTTGCCTGCACGGGAAAACCTCCCTCACGAGGCTGAGCTTCGATAATCGCTACCACCTTTGCTCCGGCTTGCATAAGCTGATAAGAGGTTAAGTATCCAATATTTCCCGCACCTACCGTTAAAACACGTTTACCCAATAGCGTAAACTCGTTGTTCATCATTTTTTGTACAACAGCTGCTGTATAAACTCCCGGCACATCGTCATTTTCAAAAGCTGGCATAAAAGGCACAGCTCCCGTAGCTACAATGAGTGCATCGGCTTCGACATAATAAATCTCCTCGGTTTGTATGTTTTTTACGGCTAATCGTTTCCCTTCAAGAATATCCCATACTGTTGAATGTAGGAATATACCACTGCGATCGTTTCCTGCCAGTGTTTCGGCAATCTCAAAACCACGCATTCCACCAAATTTCTTTTCCTTTTCGAAAAAGAAAAACTGGTGTGTTTGCATAATAAATTGACCTCCTATACGAGCATTATTGTCGATAACGATATTACTCACGCCATGTTGATTCAAAATTTCGCGAGCAGCTAATCCGGCAGGACCTGCTCCTATAATGGCAACCTGTGTTTTGTAAACATTGGTTGGCTTATCGGTTTTTAATGGAATAACCGATGGTTGATAATTGCGAGGAATTTCGGAAACTTCTTTTACATCATCAACTTTGGTAATACAAATTCGACGAATGACACCATCTACAAGCATTTCGCATGCCCCACATTTTCCAATACCACATTCAAGGCTGCGGTTTCGATTATCGAGACTATGCGAATGAACAGGGTACCCGGCCTGATGAAGAGCTGCAGCTATAGTATAACCTTTTTCGGTTTCAATAACCTTACCATTGTATGTAAAGCTTGTTTTATCATTTTTTGGAACTTCTAAAATAGGGTGCTTCTGAATTTTTAACATAACCGAAAATTTAATTATTGCAAATTTTTCTACTTACACGTAAAAATACTATGATGTTTATCAGGTAACTAAAAAAGTTTAATGTTGATATATTATTCTTTGAATTGATGAAGTGAAAAATTAAACGATTTGTATATTTGTTTCTAAAAAAAAATTTTATGAAAGCATTTTTGTTGACCATTTTTTTTGCCATTAGACTATGTATATTTAGTCAGCAAATATTGGTAGAACCGGGTGCTTATTTTGCCATAAGCTTACAACCGAGCTCACAAGATATAATAACTTTTGCTATTGTTGAAATGAACGAAAAAGGCGAAATATATAACCGTATTTTTTTAAATAGAACCAACTGGCTACGACAAATAGTAGGAATTCAGGAATCAATTGCCAACCCCGAGGGCAAGAATCTTATGAAGGAAGCAGGTATTGAAAGCCCCGACGTGGTAAAAGACTTGTGGAAGCTTCGATATGCCGAATTCCCTTACAGCACGAGCAACGAAAAAGGGTGGGCATCGAATCCTCGAAATCCTGGTAATGAGCAGATGAAGATGCTTAATCAATTCGGCATATACACGCTAAACGATTTCGTTGTAGGAGAAAAAGTCATACAACTACTGAAAGCCATGGAAGATCCTCGCTGGGTTTCGGAATATCAGAGTCGTTAATCTATTGGCTTTCGATAATCCATAAAATTATTTAAATAACGTTCACCTGTATCACAAATAAATGTAACGATTCGTTTATCTTTATTTTCTGGTCGTTTGGCTACTTGTAAAGCCGCATGTACATTAGCTCCGGATGAGATGCCGCACAAAATGCCTTTACGAGCAAGCATCATAGCCATTTCGAAGGCATCATTAGCCTGCATCGTAATTATCTCGTTGTATATTGTTGTATCTAAAATCTCGGGTATAAAGCCTGCTCCAATTCCCTGAATTTTATGTGGCGATGGGTTCCCGCCCGACAAAACCGGTGAATCGGAAGGTTCTACAGCAACAATGTAAATATTGGGGTTTTGCTCTCGCAAAAATCTACCTGCTCCGGTAATACTTCCGCCCGTACCTACTCCTGCAACTAAAATATCAACCTTCTGATGCATCTGCTGCCATATTTCAGGACCCGTCGTACGATAATGAACTAAAGGATTAGCCTTATTTTTAAACTGATAAGGAATGAATGCATAGGGCATTTGCGATGCAATTTCCTCAGCTTTTTCAATTGCTCCACGCATACCTTTCTCGGCTGGAGTTAGTATAAGTTTTGCACCATACATTTCGAGAATTTTTCGACGTTCGACACTCATACTTTCGGGCATGGTAAGCAACAATTCGTACCCTTTAACAGCACAAACCATAGCCAATCCTATACCTGTATTGCCACTGGTTGGCTCTATAATGGTTGTACCATCTTTTACTAATCCTTTCTGCTCTGCATCTTCGATCATAGCCAGAGCTATGCGATCTTTTACTGAACCACCCGGATTGAACGATTCTAGTTTTAGAAAAAGGTTAAAACCTTCTATTTCCACTTCAATCAAAGGTGTATTGCCTATAAAAGATAAAAGATTGTATTTCATAAAATTTTTTTTTGATTTTAATTGCAATTATAAACAATTTTTGGAAAAAAAAATCAGACATCGTTTTTTGATGTCTGATTTAATTTATTATTAAATACTAAATGTTAGTTTCTATGACAACAGCCCCTACCTTTCAATTCTTGATTGTCAGAAATTTTTCCTTTGCAGTTATCGCCACATTTTCCTTGACACCCCGTACCGCTTTGTTTCGAACAACAACCTCTGGCATCGAATACAACTTTTTGATTATCGGTAAGCAGCGAACGAACAGCCTGACGATAAGCTTCGTGCTTTTTCATCATATCGTTTCTTAAAGCGGTAATTTCGTCGATGGTCTTATTGATAGCAGCATTGTCGGGTTTATCGGCAAGTTGTAATGTACGCAAATGAGCTTGCTTTTCGTTCAACAAAGCTTTTGTTTGATTCACTTCTTTCAAATGATTCTTTTGTAAATTGTTTATTTTCTTTTTTTGATCGTCGGTTAAATCGGGGATGTTGAAGTGCATTTTTTCATTACAGCACAAAATGTTATTAACCGGATCATCCATTTTAGCAGTGGTTTGAGACCACAAAATACTGGCATTTGAAAAAGCCAAGACAAAAACTAGCAATAAAACACTCATCTTTTTCATATTCATTTAATTTTTGAGTTAATCTACTAATTAGATATAATAAACGATAATAAGTTTAATTGAGCATAAATTTTTTTTTACAAAAAGTTCTACATACTGAAATATAAGCATTTACTTAATGGAAAAAGTTATGCCATAAGTAATGGGAATAAATCTGGGTCCTTTATTTTTTTCAAAGATAGGTAATGGAAAATAGTTTGCTGTTAATCCCAATCGTGCATAACTAACTCTGACATAAAATCCGTATCGATACCACATCACATTTTCGAGGCGATATTCTTTAAACTTAACTTCTTTGCCGGAGTTATTTCTAAAATCTTTACCAACATACTTTAAGTAATTATTGATCATAATACCACCTTTGGTGCCTATGGCAAAACGAAAATTACGATTGCGTTTGTCGGTTTTTGATACAATATTTAATTCGAGTGGGACATCCATGTAGTTAATAGTCAGTTTATTTTTAGTGTATTCTACACCCGGTGGTATCAATTTAAAATAAGTAATAGTCAAACTATCGAAGGGCAATGCATTATGATGAACATTATGTGAGCTAAATCCAATTCCCAGCGAAATATTAAACGTTCTATCATTTTTCAATAATGTTTCAAAGGTATATATTTCAATTCCCAGCGATATAGGCATCTGTTTCATAGGCAACTCTACGTTTTGCCAGTAATTATTAAGCAAATTAACCACAATTGCATCATTCTTTTTGGTTATAGTAAATTTTGTATCTTCATCATCATTTTGAGCAAAAATTGTATAAGTGTAAACATTTAGCAAAAAAAACATAAAAAGCATTTTTTTCATAAACAAAATTTTAAGTTTAAACGATAAAATTAAGTCTTTTGGAATAAAAAAGCAACCTTTAATCAAAAAAAATGGTCTTTTTTTATATTCAATTTAAGACTTTGGTAATTTTGAAAAAAGTTCGGATATGAAATCTGTTGCAGTAATAGTTTTATTTTTATTCGTTTGTTCAACCACCAGCATATACTCTCAAAATAAAAAAGAAATAAATAAAGCGTTGAACTACTTAAACAAAAAAGGTGAAGTTTATTTTAATTTTCAAATCAATCAAGTATTAGATTTACAAAGACTAAGCCAAATTATTTCAATTGATAATGTTAAAGAAAAAACCGTGTGGGCCTATGCCAATAAAAAAGAATTTGAATTATTTCTCGAACAATCGATACCGTTTCAGGTATTACCACATCCTGGCGATGCTCCTGCAAAAATGTATGATGGAAAAGGAATTTGGGATTTTGACACGTACCCTACTTATTCTCAGTATGAAACCATGATGCAAACCTTTGCTAGCACATATCCCAATATTTGCAAACTCGACACTATAGCTATTTTGGCAAGCGGGCGCAAGCTACTGGCTATAAAAATTTCCGATAACGTTCAACAAGACGAAGCTGAACCTGAATTTTTATTTTCTGGTACCATGCATGGCGATGAAACCACCGGATATGTATTATTGCTTCGTTTGATAAACTACCTTGCCACCAATTATGGAACAGACACAAGAGTAACCAATATTGTAAACAACACGGAGCTTTTTATTTGCCCTCTTGCTAATCCCGATGGAACATACGCTGGGGGCAATAATACAGTAAGTGGTGCCACTCGCTACAATGCCAATAATATAGACCTTAATCGTAATTATCCCGATCCACGTGCTGGACAACATCCCGACGGTAACGCATGGCAACCCGAAACCATTGCCTTTATGAACTATGCCAATGCTCACCACTTTGTAATGGGAGCCAACACACACGGTGGTGCCGAAGTAGTTAATTATCCTTGGGACACATGGACATCAAGTCAAAACACCCATGCCGACAACAACTGGTGGATATACGTTTCGCGCGAATTTGCCGATACTGCACAATATTATGGCCCCGCGGGATATTTTAACGATATAAATAATGGAATTACCGCTGGTGGAGACTGGTATGTTATTACCGGTGGACGACAGGACTATATGAATTATTTTAAACAATGTAGAGAAGTAACTCTCGAACTCTCAACAACCAAGTTACTGTCGGCCAGTCAGTTACCTGCTTATTGGAATTATTTGTATCGCTCATTCTTACATTATATTGAGCATGTAATGTATGGAATTCATGGCACCATTACAGACGCATGCACCAATCAACCAATAAAAGCCAAAATATGGATCGAAAACCACGACCAAACAAACGACAGTTCGCATGTATACAGTGCATTACCACATGGCAACTATCATCGTCCAATCTACGCCGGAACATATAGCATGACCGTGTCGGCTCCGGGGTATCAAAGTCAAACCATTAGCAACATAACAGTAAACAATCATCAAAAAGTAATACAAAATGTATCCTTAACTCCCTTGCCGCCAGTAGCCGATTTTATTGCAGTTAGTACTACTAGCTGTACAGGTACTATTGAGTTCTTAAATCAATCGCTATATCCAAACGGTTCTTCATTTTTATGGGATTTTGGCGATGGACATACCTCCACCGATGTAAACCCTATACACACTTATGCACAAAGCGGGACTTACACCGTATCGCTGACGGTTATAAACTCTTGCACCGGAAACAGTACCAAAACTCGTACAGCGTACATTACCATTAACCTACCTCCCAATCCTACTGCTAACGATGTACATACCTGTACAACAGGCAGTGTTACTCTTAATGCCAATGCCACGGGAAGCATTTATTGGTACGACTCTCCTCAAAGTACTACACCAATATCCACCGGCAATACTTATCAAGCCAGTATAAGCCAAACCACTACCTATTACATCGAAAACCATGTTGAATCGTCCAGTATCTATGGTGGCGATTTACGCAGCAATAGTAGTGGTGGCTTTTTATCATCTACTACCAAGCATTATTTGATTTTTAACTGCAGCCAACCCTGTAAAATAATTTCGGTAGAAGTTAATGCACAAACTGCCGGTAACAGAACCATTGAATTGCAAAACTCCACTGGACAGGTTCTGCAAACTACTACTATCAATATACCTGCTGGTATTAGCCGCATCACGTTAAACTTTAACGTACCTGCTGGCAATGGATACCGTTTGGTTGGACCAATAAATGCTGCTTTATATCGCAACAATTCAGGATCAACGTATCCATATAATATCGGTAATTTAATTAGTATTGTAGGCAATTCTGCCGGTGATTTGAACTATTACTATTATTTCTACAATTGGGAAATAAAAGGACCTGACTGTGTCAGTTCAAGAATTCCGGTTACGGTGCATGTTTATTCGTCACCTCAAGCAAATGCCGGAACCGATGATACCATTGCTTATGGAACTTCAACAACTTTAAACGGACAAGTTACCGGAGGATCGGGAAACTATTCATACGAATGGCAACCTGCAAGTATGGTAATGAATCCCACAAGCTTAATAACACAGACTGTAAATTTAACTTCAAATCAAACTTTTGTACTTAGTGTAACTGATAACTTAACTGGTTGTAGCCACTCCGATAGCGTAGTTATTTATATCAACAATTCATCATTTAGTGTAGATATTCATGCAAGTCAAAACAATATATGTTCGGGAACACCGGTACAACTTACAACTACTGTTAACGGTGGTTCGGGAAATTATACCTATACATGGAGTTCAACTCCTATGGGTTTCAGTAGCAACGATTCTAATCCTATGGTACATCCATTTGAAACCACTACGTATTTTGTTACGGTTAACGATGGGAATAATCAAACAGTAAGTTCTATTACCATTTATGTTTTACCTTTACCTATAGCAAATTATACTTACCAAATCAATGAATTAACCGTATCATTTGTTAACACATCCTCTAATGCAGAGAGTTATCAGTGGTTTTTCGGTGATGGGAATACCTCAACCGACGAAAATCCCACATACACATATATCACAAATGGTGATTTTGAAGTTATACTTGTTGCATACAATTCATGCGGGACAGACACTCTTACAACAAATATACATTTAGACAACAGTATTATTGAAGAAAATAATAATAATTATATTTTTGTATATCCCAATCCGTTCGATTTGTCTCTTCAAATACAACTTACTGATAATTTACCCATAAATATTAGAATCTTATCCATTGATGGTAGAATTGTTTTAAATGAATGGTTAAATAACAATATAAGTATTATCAATACAAGTCTATTGGCAAAAGGAACTTATATTATCGAATTTAATAACCAAATTTATTCAGAAAGACGTGTTATGATTAAGCACTAACTATCTTTTCCCAATCATTCTTAGGTAGTTCTCTATGCTTCTATCGTAAGTTCGTTCATACGTAGCATTAAAATAACAGGCAGGTAACTCACCATTGCTACGATGATAAGCTAAACAATCGCAACATTTTCCTTTTTTTGAGCAAGGATACGAGCAGTTGCACATCTTTTTATTTTTATCTAAAGTACATTCCATAGAAAAAATGTTTTTAATACCTTTGCAAAATTATTAAATTTTATTATGAAAACTTTGTTGTTATCGATTGTCTTTTTGTGTGTAATTACTACGTCTGTGTCTGCACAAGTCAATTCTCAGGCTTCGGCAAAACTCTTGCGTGCATTAGACATTATCAATCTGTTTTACGTAGATAGTGTAAATAACGACAAAATTGTAGAAGCAGCTATTATTGAAATGCTAAAAACACTCGATCCGCATTCTACGTATATCAGTAAAGATGAAGTGCGAGAAATGAACGAACCACTTGAAGGAAACTTCGAAGGCATTGGAGTTCAATTCAATATTTTCAACGATACTATACTGGTAGTAAATCCTATTCCTGGTGGTCCGAGTGAAAAATTAGGAATTCGAGCCGGCGACCGAATTATCAAAATTGATGGTCAGGTTGTAGCAGGAGTAGGTATTAAAAACAATGATGTATTTAAAAAACTACGTGGAAAAAAAGGGACACAGGTTAACGTTTCTATTTTACGACGTGGAGAAAAAAATTTACTCGATTTTACAATTACACGCGACAAAATACCCATTTACAGCCTCGATGCATCGTACATGATTGATAAAGAAATAGGCTACATCAAACTCAATCGTTTTTCGGCAACTACCATTGAAGAATTTAAAAAAGCCATTGCCGACCTCAAATCTAAGGGCATGAAAGATCTGATTTTAGACCTTGCCGGCAATGGTGGTGGATACCTAAATGCCGCTGTTGATTTGGCCGATGAATTTCTGGATAACCGTAAAATGATTGTTTATACACAGGGGTTAACCAGTCCACGCACCGATTATCGTGCTACCGATAAAGGCGAATGGCACAACGGGCGTTTGGTAATCATTGTCGATGAAGGCTCTGCTTCGGCTAGTGAAATTGTATCGGGAGCTGTTCAAGACTGGGATCGCGGGCTTATCGTTGGTCGTCGCACCTTTGGAAAGGGACTCGTACAACGTCCATTCAACCTCAACGATGGCTCAATGATACGACTTACTGTTGCACGCTACTATACGCCTTCAGGACGCCTAATTCAAAAACCATACGAAAAAGGCTTTGCCGAATATTCCAAAGAAATTATCAACCGATACAACAACGGAGAACTTACCAACGAAGATAGTATTCACTTCCCCGATAGCCTTAAATATCAGACGCTACTATCAAAACGTACAGTATATGGTGGTGGGGGTATCATGCCCGATATTTTCGTTCCGCTCGACACCAATGCTTATACCAAATTTTATCGAACACTGATGCAAAAAGGCATTATTTATCGTTATGTTTTGCAATATATGGACAAAGAACGCGAAAATCTCAAAAACGAATATCCCAATTTCGAAAAATTTAAAAACACATTTCAGGTCAACCAAAGTATTATCGATAGCCTTTGCTCGCTTGCAAAAAAAGAAAAAATAGAATTTACCGAAGAAGAAAAAAATAAATCGGCAAACGACATTAAACTAATGATTAAAGCTTTATTAGCTCGTGATTTATGGGATAATAGCCAGTATTTCGAAATTATCAATCCACGACGCGACGAATACAACAAAGCTATTGAAGCACTTCGTGATAAAAAATTATACAACCGCAAACTTGGCAAATTATAATGTTCTCGCCATCAGAATTAAGTTTTGTTGAGCTCTTTGCTGCTTTAACAGGCTTTATTGCTATCTATTTTCAAATAAAGGCAAAGCCCATGTATTGGCCAGTAAGTATTATCAATGTCTTGCTTTACATAATTGTTTTTTTTGAGTCTAAATTGTATGCCGAAATAACGTTGCAGATGTATTATTTAGCCATAAGCATTTATGGTTGGATATTTTGGACAAAAACCAATAATTCACCGCAAGCCGCTATTAGTAGTAGCTCGATAAAGCTACTGGTTATCCTTTTTATTGTTTTTTTAATACTATGGTCTGGCATGGCATACCTTTTAAAGAATTACACCAATACCGACGTACCTTATATCGATTCGTTTATTACTTCGCTAAGTTTTATTGCCACATACTTGCTGGCACGAAAAAAAATTGAAAATTGGCTTATCTGGATTTTTGTCGATGCTATATCCATAGGCTTATACTACTATAAAGGATTGTATTTAACCATACTGCTTTTTGGTACATTGACCATTTTAGCCGTTGTAGGCTATTTAAGCTGGAAAAAAAAACTGTATGCTACCACCTAATACATTTGTCGTCATAGGTCCGGAATCGACCGGTAAAACCACCTTATGCCAACAACTTGCCTCACGATACCAATCGGACTGGATACCCGAGTATGCTCGAACGTATCTCGAAGAACTTCAAAAACCTTATACATTCGACGATGTAATACATATAGCTCAAAAACAAATTGAAATTGAACAAAACTTTTCGGGGCAAAGCAACTTTTTGTTTATCGACACCGACCTAATTATTACCAAAGTGTGGCTCCTGCACGTATTTAAGCAAACGCCTCCATGGATTGACGATTACCTGAAATCGGCTTATCGAAAGGCATACCTCATAACTTATCCAGACCTTCCATGGGAGTTTGACCCTCTAAGAGAAAACCCGCATCTTAGACAATATTTGTTCGATTGGTATATTAGAGAAGTGAAACAATTAAACACTCCTTATGCCATCATTAAAGGACTAGGCAACGAACGTACGGAAAATGCAGTAAAATACATTCAAAGCATTATTGATATTTAGCCGATTTGTTTTAACAACTTTTTATTAGGTTTGCAGCATGGTTTTGATAGATACTCATACACATTTATATCTTGAACCATTTGATAACGATCGCAACGAAGTTATCGAGCGAAGTATCAACTATGGTATAAACAAAATGCTACTGCCCGATATTGACAACAAAACACGTCATCGGATGCTTGCCGTATCGCAACAATTCAAAGAACATTGCTTTTACATGATAGGACTACACCCTACTTCGGTTAAAAAGAACTATCAAGATGAACTAAATTTAGTTAAGATTGCATTACAGCAAACTTCACCTTGTGCCATTGGAGAATGCGGACTTGATTACTACTGGGACAAAACATTTGCCAAAGAACAAAAAGATGCTTTGGTAGAACAGTTTTATCTTGCCCATCAATATCGCCTACCTCTGGTTATACACTCAAGAAAATCACTCGACGACGTTATTCAACTTTTGAAAACACATAAAAATCTTAACCTTACAGGTGTTTTCCACTGCTATCCCGGTGGCATAAACGAAGCCAAATTCTTATTCGAACAAGGCTTTTACATTGGAGTTGGTGGCGTTGTTACATACAAAAATGCTCTATTGGCCGAAGTGGTAAAATATTTACCTCTAGAAGCAATACTATTAGAAACCGATGCTCCTTTTTTGTCGCCTGTACCATACCGTGGCAAACGAAACGAAAGTGCTTATTTATATTACATAGCTCAAAAAATTGCAGAGCTCAAAAACATATCTATCGAAGAAGTTGCAAATGTTACTACACAGCAAGCCTATCAATTATTTAAAATTCAATGACCATGAACAACATCAAAATTTTAATTCTTTATACTGGTGGTACCATCGGAATGGTAAAAGACAGGGAAGGGACACTGATACCGTTTGACATATCAGAAATATTTAAACACGTTCCAGAAATATCTCGTTTGAACTTTCAAATAGATACTATTTCGATGAAGCCTCTTATCGATTCTTCGAATACTACCCCCGAATTCTGGATAAATATGCTTCGTATCATCAAACAAAATTATTATCTATACGATGGTTTTGTAATACTGCATGGCACTGATACCATGGCATACTCTGCATCGGCTATTAGTTTTATGATAGAAAACAATCATAAACCCATTATTTTCACAGGCTCACAACTTCCTGTAAGCGAACTTCGTACCGATGGACGCGAAAACCTAATTAGCTCACTCACCATTGCAGCAGCAAGACTTTCGGATGGCTCACCCATAGTTCCTGAAGTATGTATTTACTTCGAAAACAAATTGTTTAGAGCCAATAGAACTACCAAATACAGCACCGATTTATTCAATGCATTTATTTCGCCCAACTATCCTGTACTTGCCGATGCCGGTATCGATATCAATTATCATTTTCCTTATATCTACTACTCTTCAAACGATAAAGAAGTTTTTCACGATAAACTCGAAACCAATGTAGCCATCATCAAATTATTTCCCGGTATTCATCAAAACGTTTTCGAATCGATTTTGTCTATCGATCAACTCAAAGGCATAGTCCTCGAAACGTACGGTTCGGGCAATGCCCCAACCAACGAATGGTTCTTAAAAGCCATAAAAAAAGCTATGGATAGAGAAATTTGCATCGTTAACGTTACCCAGTGCATAACAGGCAGCATCAAAATGGGATTGTACGAAACCAGCCGAAAGATGCTCGAATTGGGAGTTATAGACGGCAAAGACATGACAACCGAAGCTGCTGTTACCAAATTAATGTATGTGCTGAGCAAAGGGTTCGATTATCAAGAAACACGTTATTTTCTTCAGCATTCCATACGCGGAGAAATGACCGATATGTAAAATAAATTTTTTTTAAGCAAAGTGTTCAATGTTTTTGAATATTTTGTAATTTCACAGCCAAAATGTTCTTTGAACATTATATTTTTTGGAGAGGTGTCCGAGTGGTCGAAGGAGCACGCCTGGAGAGCGTGTAACCCGCTTCAAACGGGTTCGCGGGTTCGAATCCCGCTCTCTCCGCTATGTAAATTTCTAAAACAGATTATTAACTTAAACTAAATTGATTATGCAAATGAGAAAGTTTTTTTCTTTATTGACAATGGTTAGTGTGCTCACATTTGGAGCTACCGTATGGGTTATAGGTCAACAAACCCAGGTTATGCAAGCTACCAACACACAAATGGTAGATGATACCACACAACAGCTTGCTTCACAGCCCGCTCAAACTGAAACACCTGTTGAAGAAATGGAAATACCTGAAGAAAAAGGACTGCATCAGGTATTTAAAACCAAATTCATCGAAGGTGGTGTACCCTGGATGACCCCTATTCTTATTATCCTGATCATTGGTTTAGCCATTGTTATTGAGCGTATTATTTATTTGAACATGGCTACAACCAACACCGAAAAGCTCTTGAAAAAAGTTGAAGAAGCCTTACAAACAGGTGGTATTGAAGCCGCAAAAGAAGTTTGCCGCAATACACGTGGACCGGTAGCCAGTATTTTCTATCAGGGATTAGACCGTTACGATCAGGGTCTTGATGTTGTAGAAAAATCGATTATTTCATACGGTTCAGTTCAAAGTAGCAATCTCGAACGTGGTCTCACATGGATAAGCCTTGCTATTGCTATTGCTCCTATGTTGGGATTCTTGGGTACGGTAGTTGGTATGGTTGGTGCTTTCGATGCTATAGAATCTGCTGGCGACATCTCTCCCACAATCGTTGCTGGCGGTATTAAAGTAGCTCTGTTGACTACCATCTTTGGTCTTATTGTTGCTATTATTTTGCAAGTATTTTACAACTACCTGGTTTCCAAAATAGACTCTATTGTTATTCAAATGGAAGACAGCTCTGTTTCCATAATGGATATTTTGGTTCATTATCAACGTCAACAAAAATAAACGATTATGATAGATATAGCATTATACCTTACCTATTTTTTAGTATTAGCTGCGGTAGTCCTTGTGCTTGGATTTGCCGTGTGGTTTTTAGCCAAAAACTTCAAAAAAAGTAAAAATACTTTAATAGGTGCCCTGGGATTAGTTGTTGTATTTCTGATAGCTTACTTTTTAAGTTCTGGAGAAGTTTATGAAAAATTTCAAATAACAGAAGGAATATCGAAACTTATTGGCGGCTCGCTCATTACTCTGTATATTATGTTCTTCGGAACTATTGTAGCAGCTATCTATTCAGAAATAGCAAAACTTTTTAAATAACAACTCTATGGCTAAAAGAGAAATTCCTGAAATAAATGCCGGATCGATGGCAGATATTGCTTTTCTGCTATTGATCTTTTTTCTGGTGGCTACTACTATGGATGTAGATAGCGGCTTACAACGTCGCTTACCTCCATGGATAGATGAAACTACGGAAAAACCACCCGAAATAAAAAAACGAAATGTTTTTACTGTTTTAATCAATGCCAACAATCAATTACTTGTCCAAAACGAATGGGGCGATATACGTACATTGCGTAAAAAAGCCAAAGAATTTATCGAAAATCCTAACGACGATCCGGAATTGCCTGAAAAAGAAATGATTGAAGTTCCGTTTTTTGGTACTTACCCCGTTTCTAAACAAGTCATTTCGCTTCAAAACGACCGAGGTACTAAGTACGAAATGTATCTTAAAGTTCAAAATGAACTGGTAGCTGCTTACAACGAACTACGCAACGAACTTGCCAAAAAGAAGTTTGGCAAAGAGTATTCAAAGCTCGAACAAAAACAGCAAGAAGCCATTAACCAAATTTATCCGCAACGTATTTCCGAAGCAGAACCTAAAAACATAGGAGGGAAAAAATAATGAGTAAGTTCAAACAAAAAACCAAAGGCGGAAGCCCTAAAATTAGTACAGCTTCATTGCCCGACGTTATTTTTATGTTGTTGTTTTTCTTCATGGTTACTACGGTGATGCGTGATGTTGAACTTAAAATTAAGCTCAAATTACCTCAGGATATTTCGGAATCAAAAAAAATTGAAAAAAAATCGCTGGTTAGCTACATTTATGTTGGTGAACCCAAGCCACAATTTCAAAAAATTTTTGGTACAGAACCTCGTATTCAGCTCAACGATGCTTTTGCCAAATTGTCCGATATCCAATCGTTTATAGAAAAAGAACGTGCTGCTCGTCCCGAAAGCGATATTCCCTTTTTAACAACATCGCTAAAAGTGGACGTTAATACCAAAATGGGTATTATTACCGATATTAAACAAGAATTACGTAAAGCTAATGCTCTTAAAATTAACTACTCAGGCAGAACGCAACCTAAAATGTAATTTTTAATATTCAGTACTAATAAAAAAAGGCTGCATTTTTTTGCAGCCTTTTTTGTTAATCAATGGTAAGCTATTTAACTTTATCTATTCACCATAAAATGGGTCATACGTTAGTACTATTCTTTAATAAATTTTGACTGGTATTGTTTATTCCCTGAAACTAAATGAATAATATAAGTACCACTTGATAAATCCGAAATATTTATCGGAGCAAGAATCGAAAGCTTATTAAACTTTTTTATCAAACGTCCCTCTGTGTTGTAAATATTCACAGCATCAACTTCGTCTAAACGATTAAAATGAATATTAAGGTATTGACTGGTAGGATTGGGATAAACCTGAATAAAATTATTGTAAATAATATGATTTACTATACTGCTTATATCGGAATAAAAATATTCTATTTTATAGATGGGCTCCCACAAATTGCCATTTAGCCCGAAGTATTCTTCTCGAACAAGCTCCTGATATGAATCGTATTCAAATTCTGTTTTTCCGGATAAAATCCAATTTTGGTTGTAACTATCGTATGAATAGCTATAGATGGAATCGAGAAAAGTACCTGTATAAAAATAATCGTTTTTGAAACTATAAGAATAGGCAGAAATATATGCATCCCAATAACTATAGGTCTCATTAATCACATTATTGTTTGCATCGTAAGCATATTCGTATTTGCTCATAGGAACAAATACCAAACCATCGGAACTAAAAAATTCTTTTAAAGTTATATTACCCTGTAAATCATAATCAAAAGACTGTTTATACACTGGAACCCATGCATTTTGTACATCATCCCAGCTATACTGGCTATCTGTTAACAATAAATTATTTGCATTATACGTTTTTTCCGATTTGTAAGAATTTTTCCACGTATTCAATACAATATCCCACATTAGTGATATAAATTCTATTTCATTACCATTGGCATCGTAGGTTAATAATTCTTTTTGACTATCAACCCACTGTATTCCATCCCAGTATTTAATTAAACGCTCGGTTATTAAATTACCAGAAAAAGTGTATAGCATTAAAAAAACTAAATTGTACTGCTGCATAACATCATCATAACTGTAAAAAATAACAGAATCTACTAGCCAATTGTTATCATAAGTAATCATTACCTTTTGGTAAGGCAAAAATACATTATTTACAGTATCCAGAAAAAAAATCTCTTGTTGAGATGGACATGTATCATTTAAAAGTTGTATTTTGTAACGACTACCATAAACAAACTTATTTTGGTTGTAATCATAACTTTTGTCTATTTGATCAGTATAAATAACAAAGTTAAGAGTATAATTGGTATCGCCTGTGAATTTAATGAAACTCATAGTATCGTCCCATGCATTAAGCGTTGTATTCCATGGATAAGTCAAATAAGTTTCTACAGGAGCATTTACCGAATTTTCTAAGTAAGTTTGCTTAAATTTTGTCATCAATCTTAGGCTATCTGCATAAACATCATACGAATAACGAAGCTTTTCGCTCCAAAGATATTCTGCCCCCGTAACCCTACCTGTAATTACTTCTTTTGTAAGAACATTATAAGTGCCCGAATTGTAATGCGACCACAATATCGAATCGAGCACATGTAACGTTGACTTTTGCCGATAAGATGGAGGCAATTCTGCTTTTTTTAAATTTTGAGCTAAAACGTTGGACAAAACCATTAAACCAACAACCAATAATAATAAACTTGTTTTCATAGCAATAAACATTTTAATTTAGACTAATACAAAATTACTAAAAAAAATGAAACCACACATTAAATTATTGTTAAAAAAAATTAAAGCTATTTCATGCAAAAGAAAAGGTCTATAGCATAAATTGAGACAATGCAATTATTGGTGCTCTTCTATAAAACGAATACCTATACTTTCCAATTTGCTTAACAAAGGTTGATATAACTCGGGCATAACAGGTATAATAACACCTTTTAGCGATATTTCACTTTTCATGAGCATTTCGGTAGCAAAGGCAACAGGCATACCCACGGTAATAGCCATTGCAGTTTCTTCTTCCGTCTTCCCTTTAACAACAAGTGAAGAGGTAATTTGATGCAACTTATCATTCAACTTATATTTAAAAATGTGTTGCATTACAATCATATCTTTATCACCATGCTCAAGTTTCCATTTTCGTTCGAGCAAGTGTTGTAAAATTTTTGCAGGCGATGCATTTACCAAACCAACAGGTTCTTTATCGAAAATACCTGTCCATTTCAACAGTTGCATTTCTTGCGAATCGTCCGACAAATTAAACATTCGACGTATTTTTTCTTCTACTGTATGTGTTTCGTCGTATGGTAAGAACATATTAATAAAATCGCGATATGTAATTTTATCGGAATTTTCAACTACATACGTATCGTCTGTCAAACCCAACTGTACAAAAATATTCCATGCTTGACAATAACCGGGGCGTCTCATAGTGCCCCTGAAAATAGTTGGAATATTATGAAGTCCATAAACTTCGCGATAGGATAGTGAATCGCGATTAGCGTAAACATCAAACTCGCCCATATCGAGCACACGAACTCTAAACGTACGCTTAAACAACTGATGATAAGGTATATATTTAATAGTGCCATTTTCGTAGTATTTAGCTGTTCCTTGTCCTGCGAGGATTACATTGCGAGGATTCCATGTAAATTTGTAGTGCCATGGATTATTATCCGATTCGGGAGCTACTAAACCACCAGTATTACTATAAAAAGCCAACAATTGCCCACCCTGATTTCGAATACTATCGATAACTTTCATGGCCGACATATGATCGATGCCTGGATCAACTCCCAACTCGTTTAAAAAAGTTAAACCTTTAGCCTTAACCTCATTTGCCATTGCTTTTATTTCGGGCGATACATACGATGCTGTGACCATGTGTTTGCCCTGTTTAAGACATTCGCGGGCAACTATCGGATGCATAAAAGCAGGGAGAAATGAAATAACCACATCGGCTCTCGAAATTTCGGCTCTTTTTTGTTCTTCGTTATTTATGTCAAATTGTATTGCTCTTCCGTTAGGATGTTTGTTTACTTTTCGCTCAGCTAAGGCAAGGTTCACATCGCCAACTGTAACATTCCAGTTGTATTGACCTGACTTTTCGAGCAAGTACTTAATCATAACGGTTGAAGAAAATCCTGCACCTAAAATCAATATATTTTTCATACGATATTTTTTTAGTAAAAATACACGAAAAAATACACACGATTTTCTAATAAAAGTCAGTTTTACTTAACTTCTATTCCAACAGGCAGATTGACCCATCCTATATGTTTATAAAGATTAAGAAGTTCGGAGCTTTCGATAGTATTATTTATTTTAACCACAATTGGCTCGGAAGTTATTCTAAATTCGCCATTTGTTTTATTGAATATAAATAAGTAAAGCAATATGTATTTTAAATTGAAAAACTTTAAAGGTATTTGAAACACAATAGTACGAGAGTCTGGATCTAACGAAATGTTATTTTTTTCCAGACTAAATGCAGTGATGGTTTGCTCTGCAATATCTCGAACTACAAAACCAACATCGATAGCATTAGCAGAAAAATCGTACATCGAATATTTAATTTCCACGTAAGCTTCGTTCTGACCGTACTCAAGGTTTAAATCATCGACCTGAAACCCACCCAACGAAAATGGTAGTGCTTTTTGTTTAAAAGCTTCTTCTTTTATTGTTGAATTGTAAACAACATTAGCCAGCGAGTCGTAATAAATAGGTAAAACATAATACGAAGGTCCATCGGCTACAATAGCACCTTTGTCGAGGAGTATAAAACGATTGCAAACAGGTATAAGCCCCATGATATTATGCGATATAATTAAAAAAGTCTTTCCTTCGATGGTCTGCTTTTTTAAGTATTGAAAAGCTTTTTGTTGAAAATGAATGTCGCCAAAAGCAAGCACTTCATCAAACAATAGAATGTCGGCCTCAGACAATCGGACAATTGAAAACGACAATCTCGAAATCATGCCATTAGAATAATGCTTCAAAGGCGTATAAATATAATTCTGAAGTTCGGCAAATTCGACTATTTCATCTATTTTTCGGCGAATTTTTTTTAATGATAAACCTAAAAGCTTACCTAGAATTAAAATATTATCGTAACCCGACAAATCTTTATGAAAACCTAATCCGGAATCGAGTATGCCGTTAATGTTTTTGGTAATCAACACATTACCGCTTGTTTGAGAATATATTCCCAGCAATATTTTAAACAATGTAGATTTTCCACTTCCATTTCTACCGATAATGGCAACCGATTCTTTTTCTTTAACATCAAAACTAACGTTGTTTAAAGCCGAAACAAGTATGTATTTATTTGAAAAAATAAAGCGACGTTCGACACGTTTCTTAAACGTTTTTGTTAAGTTTTTAACAACTATGACATTTTCCATGCTCACAATGTTTCAGCAATGTTCTTTTCATTCTTAAAAAATATCCACAAACCCAACAATAACAATACAAAAACTACAACAAAACCCAGCATAAAAAAAGTTAAATCTTCGTATGTATTAACAATGTATCTTCGATAAAGTTCAATAGAACCGGCTACGGGGTTTAGGTATAAAAAAAATTTTAATGATGAGGGAACCATATTCAAATGATAAAAAACTGGTGTAATAAGCATCGTGAAACCAATTAAATAAGGAATAATTTGATAAATATCGCGCCATCGAACAGAAAGTATAGCCAACCAAATTCCGATAGAAAAACCCGCAATAAAATTGAACAATACTGCAAATACCAGAAATATCATAGAAAGTTTAAATGATATTCCCAAAAATGGTTTTAAGATGATAGCTATTGCCAACCAAACCAATACATCGAACAAACCCACAAAAGCTTTCGACAAAGGGATTACCAGCTTAGGAATGTTCGATTTGTGTATGATATCCATATTTTGTATAAGCGAAATGCTTGTGTATGTGATTAAATACGAAAAATAATACCAGCCCATCATGCCACAATAAGCAAATAGAGTATAATTTTGAATTTCTTTGCTAACTCTAAGTAAGTTTCCGAAAAAAAAAGAAGCAATAAACAAAGCCATAATGGGAGGAAAAATCATCCAAAAGATACCAATATATGTTTGAGCATACTTCATTTTAAGCTCACGCCAGGTAAATACTTTTACAAGCTCCCAAAAATCTTTTTTTAGCAAAATGCCAAACATTGTTTACTCAAGAATGATGGTTTTATCTTTAGGATATTTAACCGTATAAACAAATTTTAGCTCTCTCGATTCGCCCGGTTTAAGTTGAAATTTCCAGTAAACCAAACCATTTGCATCGTTAATTTGTGCATTACTCATTTCAATACGTTCAATTTCTATGTCTTTATTGGTTGAAATAGGTAATTGTTCAAACAAATTCAATACAACCGGTATATTCTTATTGTTGCGTACCGAAATTTTAAATCCTATGCTCTGATGTTGATTTAAACCAATAATTTTTCGGCTCGAAAATTCTTTAATTTTTTCTCGTTTTATAGAAATACCTTTATCCTGTCCGAGCGAAAAATCGAGTGTGTCGGATACAGCTACACCTGTGTATTCCGACTTGCCTACAAAGGTATTTTCGAAAAACAAGAACATTTCGCCGGGTAGCATATTCAGGCTTTCCCAACCCGTAACTTTTGCCAATAAAAAAGCCGATAAATTAGCTTTGGGATATGCAAAATACTCGTATTGGGCAGCAAGTTCACTTGCCGACATTTCAACTGCAACCGTCTGCCCATTGCTCAGAATATCATAAGGCTTGCTAATGACAAATTCGACGGTTGTTAAATTCGTTTGTTGTTGTATTAGCTCATAAGACCTATTTGCCATAGGCAAATCATCAGCGGGCGAAGCTTCTGTTTTAGTTAGCATAGGAGCTTGATCTATATTTGATTTTGATTTACGATACATATCGCGTTCATAATTATAAGCCGTAGGCTGATAATAAGAGAGATACCATGGTTTAAAAACTGGCTTTGTTGCAACTTCAAATGGGTTAGCTGTAGAAATAGTCATTTTTATTCCATTCCAATCTTCGCCAGTTCGTTGTTGAATATTTGCCTTGTAAACAAGTTGAACTGGTTGATTAATATCTTTTACCTTTACATCGTACGACGGATACCACGATGCTAAACTTGAAATATACTTGATATTAAACACAGCAGGAGTAGATTTAGAAGCCCAAACAGAAATAAGAATTTCGCTAGTAGGATTGCTCTTTTTAGAATTTTTCTCATTCAGCTGACTTTCAAAACGAGCTATACGTTTTTGCAACTCGCTTACCTGTTTGCTAATAGACAGCTGCCTATTTTTAATATCCATCAATCGGTTTCTAAAATAATCGGTGGCTTCTTTCAAAGCTGCAACATTTACACCGTTCTGCTGTCCACCTAATTCTTTATTAGTCATTAAAAAGGCTTCCTCCTGATTATACACATAGAGTTGATTATTTTTTTCGGCAAGCATATCTTTTAATCGCTGAATACTATCTTCCAATGCAAGTATTTCTTTGGTTTTTGGTTGCTCCACTAAAAAGTTGCTTGTTTTCGTTACCGATAAGATAGTAAAATCGCCTTTACCGCTAACTTGAATAGTTTGTGGTAGTATATCGGCCGGTAAACCAGTAGCAACTACAAGACAATTGCCTTCGGGCAAAGTGATATTTGCCTGTCGCTCAACCTGAACTCCCGATAAAAAAACTGTAACTTCTTTTAATTGGCTCGAAATAGTGATTACATTCCTTTGAGCTAATGTAGTAATAAAAGGCAACATCAATAAAATTAGACTCGTTGTTTTCATATTTTCATTATATTTAAAAAGTTGAATTAATAGCCTCCACTGGATTTAATTTAGCAGCAGCCCACGCTGGAGCAAAACCCGAAATTACACCAATAACAATGGAAATCAAAATTCCCGTTAGTATGTTTGATAAACTTAACGTCAACGACATATCGATAAATTTCTCGCCATAAAATATTGCCAACCATACAAAAAATAAACCAAATATACCACCAATTAATGATAATAAAATAGCCTCGTTAAGAAATTGAAACAAAATAAATTGCTTTTTTGCTCCTATAGCTTTCTGAATACCGATAAGTTTTGTCCGTTCTTTTACAGATACAAACATGATATTGGCTATACCAAATCCACCAACTAAAATAGAAAAACCACCGATAATAATTCCGGTTATATCAATTATTTGAAACAAATCGTTAAATCCCTGTGTAATAACGCTTGCCCTATTTAAAGCAAAATTGTCTTCATCGCCCGGTCTTATTCTGCGAAGCGAACGCATAATAATTCGCAACTCATTAGATAAATCGTCAAGTGTAACCTGAGGTTTAGCACGTATAATGATAGCCGGGTTCATTATATCGCTGTCGAAATCGTACTTAAACAGGACCGAATTTACCGGTATAAGTACAGCATTATCCAGTCCCTGGTCGAAAATTCCTGTGCCTTCTTTTTTAAAAACTCCAAGCACTACAAAAGGTGTCCCCTGAATGGTAACTTGCTTACCAATAGGACTCTGACCAGAAAACAAAACATCGGCCAGTGTAGAGCCTATAATAATTTTTTTTGCCCCTCTTTTTGATTCGTACTCCGAAAAATATCTGCCTTTCTCAATCTCAAAATTTCTTACTTTATCAAAATCGTGTGAAGAAAATATTAATGGCACATCGGAAATTTCTTTTCCGTTGTAATCAATATTGCCCATTGTTTTAGCAGTAAAACAAACTGCATCGGACAAAGACGATCGTTCGGCAATTTGATTGGCTTCTTTAAGTGTACAGACCGGACGGCTAAGATATTTCCACCATGGGTAATCGCTACTAAACTCCCACGGCCACTTTTGCAAATACAAAATATTGCTTCCCAGCGACTCGATGCTTGTACGGATAGATTTTTCCATACTATCTAGCACCGAAAATACTGTTATTATTGAAAAAATTCCGATAGTTATGCCAATTAACGACAAAAAAGCCCTTAGTTTATTTAATTTTATAGCTTCTAAAGCAAAATAAAGTGTTTGGTTGTAAAAGTGTATTAGTATGTAAAGACGTTTTATCATTCGTTTAGTATGCGCTTAATAATTCTAAGTTTGTGCGAATATTGCTGAGTTTCGGCACGATAAATTCCATGATTATCCACATCATCGATTCGCACCCTTCCCGAAGAGTGTATTATTTTACCATTACCCATATATATTCCCACATGGGTAATGTGTCCCAAATCGTTATCAAAAAAAAGTAAGTCGGCTGGCTTGGCTTCTTCTATAAAACTAACAACACTTCCATGATGTACTTGCTGCGCTGCATCGCGAAGCAAATTGAGTCCAACCACTTTAAAAACCACCTGAACCAGTCCTGAACAATCGATACCCAGTGCTGTTTTTCCGCCCCAAAGATAAGGGCAATAATAAAAATTACGGGCTAACGAAAGAATATTTTCCGGACTAGGTGAAATTTTTTTCACTCGTTGCAATAATGTAAAGCGTTTTTCTTTAAAACCAAATGAAAAATCGCGTTCGGAATAATTGTATAATGTAGCACCGGCTGGCAGCAATATCTTATGTCCTTCTGAATCAAAAGCCCATGATAATAAAGTATCTACAACCATCGATTCATTTAAATTAAGATAAGCGAGATCGTCGAAATAGAACAACGTTTTTGCATCCGTCCATCCAACATAATCGTCGAAGTAATTATAAACTCTTACCCAGTTTCTCCAACGTTCGAATACATAAACCACATCGCCAAAGAGCAATTGTGTAGCCATTTCGGCTCTCTCGCTGGGTTCTGGACGCAGCGGCATGCAAGCAATGTTAACCCATGCGTAAATGCTCATTATTACACCGTAAAACCTAAAACTATTATGTCGTCTACCTGCTTCTTATCGCCTTTCCATTCTTCAAAGGCTTGCTCAAGGTAATGCAAGCGTTTTTCCGGTTCTTGCTCATTTGTTTTAGTAAGTATATTGATAAATGCTTTGTTGCCTAATTTTTTCTTTTCCTGTCCTCCTACTTGATCGATGAATCCATCGCTGTAAAAATAGAATGCTGTACCTTTTTCGGCTTTAACAATAAAATTCTTATAGTCGGCATTCAATTGGGCAAATACTCCTCCTATGGCATAATCTTTTCCATCGAGTTCATTGCAAACATTAGCGGGAGTAAAATATAAGCACGAATGCCCTGCCATGGATATAACTATCTCACCCGTGTTGCTTATATTGCACACAGAAATATCCATACTATTGTCCAAGTCGTCTCCACTTTGCGACATCGTCTCAAGTACTTCTTTATTGAGTTGTTTTAAAATTTCAGCAGGATCTGTTATTTTATATTCTTTTACGATTTTATTTAGAATAGAATAAGCAATAAGACTCATAAAAGCACCCGGAACTCCATGTCCAGTACAATCGACAGTAGCTATTATGGAGTTGCCGTCGGTATGATTAAACCAATAAAAATCGCCACTAACAACATCTCTGGGTTTAAAAAATACAAAGAAGTTGGGCAGGTAAGCTTTTATGCTCTTAACGCTTGGCAAAATTGCCAACTGAATATGTTTAGCATAGTCTATACTTTCGCGAATAATCGTATTTTGATGTGCAAGCTCTCTATTAATTAATTCAATTTCATTTTTTTGCTGTTCTATTTGTACTTTTTGTTGTCTCACAAGATTAAGAGTTCGTTTGTTTGTTACATATAATCGAATAATCAGCAACAATAATAAAATTAAAACAATCAAAGAAACCACAACAATAGTTAAAACTCTTTTTTGATATGCCAATGTTTCGTTTTGTCGTAGTATTTCGGCATCTTTTTGCTTTTTCTCGGCTTCAAGGAGTTTTAAGTTTTGTTCTTTCATCTTGTTTTCGAGCAATTGCTTTTCGTATTCACCTTGAATGGCTCTCAAACGATACTCTTTTGCCTGATCTTCTATTTTTAATTTTTCAATTTCTTCGAACGATTTTATCGACTGCATTTTAATTTGCTCGTACTCCGTTTTCAAACTTGTAATGAGTTGTTCTTTTTCTTTTTCTTGTTCTTTTTCGAACTCGGTTTTATTTTTAGCAGCAAGCTTTTGATTAAGATTATCAATATTATTTTGAATCTGACTAATCAACGCTTGATTGCCTATACTACTGGCAATATCTTTTGCTGCGTTAAGCTGATTTAGAGCTTCATTAATGTTGCCATAATTGGCATAAGCAACACCCAGTTGCATCGTTGTAAGAGCAATTTCTCTCTTATCGCCTAAAGCATGAGCTAAAGTTATTGCTTTCTTAAAAGTCTCTATTGCCTGTTTGCTTTGTTTGGCACGGTCGTATGCTCCTCCCAGATTACCTAAAATTAGATAAAGATTTTTTTGGTCGTTAAGTTCTTCATATAAAGTTGCACACTTTTCAAATGAACTGGCAGCATCGGCATGCCTGTTCAGTTCTTTATATAGCAAACCCTGTTCATTGTATGCAATTGCCAGATATTGTTTCTGATTAGCCTGTGAAAGTATTTGAATTGCTTTTGTAAGATAATCCAAACCTTCTTGCGGCTTACCGGCTTGTCTGGACGACTTGGCTAACAGCAGCGAAGCAGTTACCTCATTATTTTTATCATTATTTTTTGAAGCCATTTCGTATGCAATCTTTGCCAGTTCAAAGCTAACAGTAACATTTCTTTTAAGATTATCATTAGCTATCTTTAGCAAATAATTAACTTGTTCTTTGGGATTACGTCCAGATAGCTTATCTTTTAGCGAATCGGGTAAATTTTGGAGTTGAGCTAAATTAAATATAAAACAAAATATAATGGTAAACGAAATGTTTTTTTTCATAAAGTTTAAAGTTTTAAAACTTTGACTTCGATTCTACGATTTATTGCATGTTCTTCATCGGAGCATTTTACACCGTCCTTGCAATGATTTAACAAACGAGTTTCGCCATAACCCTTTGCAATAATTCTGTATGCTGCAATACCTTTCGATACAATATAATCTTTGGCTGAGTCTGCTCTTCGTTGCGAAAGCTTTAAGTTAAAATCGGCACTCGACTGGCTGTCGGTATGTCCACTTAATTCTATTTCGAGCGTAGGATTTTCGTTCATCACCTCTACTATTCTGTCCAATACTTGTTTCGATTCTTCTTTTAAGTTGGCACTTCCGTAATCAAAATAAATATTATGAAATTCGATAACCTTGTTTTGCTTAATCACAGGATCGAGACTAATATCAAGTGGTATATCTATTTCATTGGATATATCACCTAATTCGAGTACCATGTTCTGGTAGTCGTCTTTTTCAATAATCAAAAATAAGCGTTCATTATCACCAAGATTCTCTAATTTAAACTCGTATTCCCCTTTTTCGTTCGAATAAGTAACTGCTAAAACCTTACCTGATGCTGAATCGGCAACCAACGAAATTTTAGCTCCGGTTATGGCTTTTTCGTTCAACTTATCGGACAGCTTCCCTTTAATATTTTTAAATGCACTTTTTTTTATCATTAAAATAGGTTGTTGCTCAATGACTGTATAATTGTAGATAGAAGACAGGTCTAAAGATTGTTTGCCATCGATATAACCGTTTGCCTTAACAACGGCAGTGTACAAATGTCCAACAGGCAAATAGACAGTGAAGGAGCCTGTAAGCGAATCGGTAACTTCCTTTACAACAATAACCTCATCGGGATAATCTTTGTAAATAATGATAGCACCACCAATAGGCGATTTAGTGGTAAAATCGAGGACTTTTCCTTTTAGCATTGCAACAGCAATAGGTTTAGCAGTATCGGGCAGTAAAATTCTAAAAATATCGTTCAACCCCACCGAGCCATCGCTCGAGGAAAAATAAGCATAATTACCCGATGCAGGAATAGAAAACTTAGAGTCAGATTCGGTAGAGTTAATGGGTTTACCCATATTCATAGGTTCTGTCCAACGCTGCCATGTATCATCAAGACGACGGGTAACAAAAATATCTTCTTTGCCATAACCTGCATGACCTGATGTGGAGTAATAAAGAGTTACACCATCGGCAGCAAGAAAAGGACTAAAATCATGTGCGGCAGTATTCACATCTGGTCCTAAATTCATAGGTTTACTCCATGTGTTTTCACCAATTTTATAACTCATGTATAAATCTAAACCGCCATACGAGTCGTCTCCTTCAATTGCCATCAGCAAATACTTACCATTGGCTGTAAGAAAATAATTTACATATTGACTATTGTTTTTAAAATCTTTTATCTTTTGTTCTTCCGGAAACGACCATCCCGCTCTTGTTTTGTACGAAACCGAAACGCCGGGCTTTAAAATTACCTGATTACCTTCTTTTACATATACATTGGCTAATAAAAGCATATTATTGTCTGGTGTTACCGATTGAACAAAATTGTTAAAGTTATTATTTAACGGAGAACCTAAATTTATGGCAGGTATCCATGTGCCATCAACATTTTTGGAATACCAAATATCATCTTCATCGGAAGTGCCACCAAAATTGTTAGGATGATTTTTTCGCACAAAAAATATTTCGCGTTCATCTGCTGTGATAATAGGAGCTCGTTCGTCGTACTCAGTATTTATGCCGGGTCCCAAAGATTCTTTTTCTGCCATGTATTTCATGTTTATCGGAATATTGATGCGAGGTTTTATAGTGTCTAAGGTATTAGAAATTCCAATGGCATCAATTTCAAAATTAGCAACTTTATTGGAATTTAAACGTAATTCAAGCTCAGCGACTTCAAATGGAGTTTCTTCAATAAAAATATTAAGCATTCGTTTATGTACGTTAAATAATTTGGCTTCTGCTTCGTAAGCAACAAGCATTTCTCCACTATTTTTCCCATATAAAATAATTCGTTCGATGGCTCCGGGTTTGTAATTTTCGGCAATTCCAATTTGTCTTACTTTGATGGCTTTATCAAATCCAACACGAATAAATTCCTCACCTGTTTTTGATTTTTTACCATAAGTCCATGCACAAGGCGACTGTCCACCAACGGGCAGAGCATTGGGTTTGCCCAAAACTTGTCTTGCCGATTTTATCTTGGGGCTATATTCCGAAGAAAAGCTTACAACTTTCGAAGCCCATAATACATCAACTATTTTAAATTCTGCGTTACCTATATCAATAACTGATGGCACATCACTTGTATCTGTTTGAGCATATACTTTAATAAAGCTACAAAATATTAACGCTAAAAAAAATTTAATACAAAAGGCTTTCATATATTATCATTAGCAAGCAAATATACGAGATAATTTTCACAATCAATATCAAAAGTTTTAAAAAAATTATACTTTTCGATTGAGTGTATATATTTTTCCGGGTAAAGTACCGACTATTCCGTTAAATTCTAAGTTTAACAATAAAACAGAAACTTTGCTTACAGGCATATTAACTTTAATTGCTAGCATGTCGATAGATGTATCTCCATGTTCTTTTAATATTGACACAATTTTTTGTTCTTCGTCGCTTAATTCGTAAATAATAGGTAAACTATCGCTTGTCGTTGACTTTCTTGTGATTTCCCAACCTAACGTTTTGCATATATCCTCTACATTTTCTACCATAGTGGCTTTGTTTGTTTTAATTAAAAAATTTGGTCCTTCCGAAAAGGTATCGTGAATCCTGCCGGGCAGTGCCAGCACATCGCGGTTGTAGTCGAAGGCTAGATTAGCGGTAATCATTGCACCACCATCTTTTTGGGATTCTACAACAAGTGTTGCATCGGACATTGCTGCTATTACACGATTGCGTTTAACAAAGTTGTGCTTATCGGGGGGAGTTTCCGAAATAAATTCTGTTATTAAACCACCATTCTGGAGGATTTTTTTTATATATTTCTTATGCTGAGATGGATATATGGTATCCAAACCATGTGCTAATACGGCAATAGTAGGTAAGTTGTTTTCTATAGCACTTTTATGAGCGCAAATATCGATTCCATAAGCCAATCCACTAACAATAGTAACATTCAATTGTTTCTGAGCAAAACCTTTTATGATATTTTCGCAAAAGGTTTTTCCATAATTGGTTGCCCTGCGAGTACCTACTATGCTAAGCATATAGCTAGCATTAAAATCGATGTTACCTAGTGTAAAAATGGTAGCCGGTGCATCTTCGCACTGCGACAAACGATATGGGTAATTTGAATCGGTAAAACTAATGATGTTGATTCGATAATGTTCGCAAAATTTTAACTCTTTTTGTACTCTATCCCAAACCGTTTTGTCGTTGGCTGTATTGATAATGTTTGTAGCCAGTACTTCGCTTATTCCCGGTATCTTTATTAAATGCGACTTTTTTTCTTTAAAAACAGCTTCTAAACTTCCGCAGTAAGCAACAAGTTTGCGTATAGTAACATCGCCAATTCCCGGTATAAGCTTGATAGCAATCTTAAACGCCGCAGTATCGCTAATCATTTAGATAACCATTTTATTTTCGCATACGAATCGAGCATTTCGAGCAATAACTGTTTATTTTGTTTATTCAATCCTGTGAGCGAAATGGGTTTGTACTTAGCAATGCCTTTTTTCACTTTTTGATAAATAATTAATTCATCTCGCTTATTGTAAAATGATTTTTGCACTTCTATTTTAACAAGATCATTTTTAGGAATTTTAATCATGTTGTATTTGGGTGCAAAAGAAGTCATCGAATAAAATTTAAGTGCGATATGTTGGGGATCTTCTTCGTCGTCGTAAATGATAATCTGGTATCGTTTATGATAACGATAAATCAAATACAAAACAAAAAGAATAGCAAAAAATATAGAATATATCCACGAGGGGATAGGAAAAAAATATTGTTCGTAAAAATCGTATAACACACCAGCTGCTATTAGGGTAGCAAAAAAAATAGTAATTAGTGCAAGCTGTCCTCTTAATCGTTCGTAGTCGCTTTTGTTATCAAACTTCATGATATTTCTTGTTTTTTGCGTATCTCGATGGCTTTATGGATCAATTCAAGCTCTCTACCAGTTTGATTTCGAATACTCATATTTTCCTCTGCTCGCCGCAACAGATAAGGTATGGTTAGCCGCACTTCGCCAAAGGGCATGTATTTTGCCACATTGTATCCCAATTGTGCAAGATTGAAGGTAATGTGATCGCTCATGCCATATAATTGTGATGCATAAACGCGTTTATCGTTAGCTTGAATGTTTAACTCTTTTATCCACTGTATCATTAGATAATTACTTTCTTCGTTGTGAGTTCCCGAAAATACAGAAATTCGAGATATGTTCTCCAAACAAAATCGCAATGCTTGATTATAGCTTTGGTCGGTTTCATGCTTGGTCTCAAAAACAGGTGAGTTCATATTTTTTTGTTGTGCCCATTTTCTTTCCTGTTCGAGGTACGCTCCCCTAACTAATTTTATACCCAAATATATTCCCTCACGTTCGGCCATTTTGCTCAAATTTTTTAAATATTGCAACCTATCTTTTCTGTACATCTGAAGCGTATTATAGACAATTGCCTGTTTTGTGTTGTACTTCTTCATCATTTCCCAAACAACGGCATCAACAATATCCTGTGTAGAAACATATTCGGCATCAATAAGTATAGGTTTCTGAATTTCATACGAATGCCTGCACAAATCATCAACAAAAGTTTTAAACTGTTCGAACTCTCTGGTTTCTTGTTCGTTTAAAGATATGCCCTTCGATTTTTTTTCGAGTACCAAACTACTACACAAAGCTGTTGGTTTAAATACGCTAAAAGCAATAAAATCATATTCTTTAGCAATTTTAATTACCTCAAGCATTTTTCGATAATTTTTTTCAGCTTCGCTAAGGCTTTTAGTTTCTTCGGCAGCATAATCTAAAATGGAATTCACTTTATAGTTCGACAACTTTTTAGCAGAAGCTAACGCATCGCTAAGAGTTTCGCCGGCACAGAAAAACTTGTATATTGTGGGTTTGACTATCCATCTTACAGGAAAATGAATGGTCATTGCTATCTTGAATAATGGTTTTGCAAGCGATATAACCCACGGTTTGAATAATACCTTAAACAAAAAACGAGATTGTTTTAATTCTTTTAAATTTTTATGAGCAAAAGCATGTTCAATGTTTTCAAACGTCCGTTCCATATTCCATCATATATAAAGCAAAAGTAGAAAAATATTATGTACATTTCAATATCAAAATAACTAATAATGTATCATCGGCTATTTTAAAAACAAATTTAACTTTTAAAATTATGATATAACCCATTTTTAAAAAAATTTCTCATGCCATGCAATTATGAAAATTCAAATTTTCGGGTTTGTTGTTACTTCACCAGAAAAAATCTTTCTTAATCGGGAAATTCACTGATTCGATTTATCCGGAGAGCACAATGAATAATTAGAGCAAAAAATTTTTATTGCCAATTTTACTTTATAGATTGTATATTATGAAATAAAAAGAGAAAAATAACGAAGTCGAATAAATATAAATACTATATTGAACCGTCCGATAGAGTAAAAGAACAGTAGTTTTAGCGAATGTTCATGTAAAACTTGATACGTACGTTATTATATCTCATTAACTAAAAACATAATGTATAAACCCAAAGCTATTTATTTGTAAACTTTAGGCTCCACTTCTTGTCTTAATACCATGAGTGCATTCATGGCTAATGCTTTCATTTCGTCTTCACCAGGATAAACAACAACGGGTGCGATAAACGAAACATGTTCTTTAATGTAATCTACAAAGTATGTATCGTAGGCAATTCCACCAGTTAGCAAAATAGCATCAACCTGACCCTTGAGTACGGTAGCCATTTCGCCAATAGCTTTGCTTACCTGATAAGCCATTGCATCTCTAACTTTAGCAGCAAAAGTATCGCCGGCTTTGATACGTTGCTCTACTTCGTAAGCATCGTTTGTTCCTAAATAAGCTACATATCCACCTTTGCCAGTAATCATTTTTTTTACTTCATCGATGGTAACTGTACCACTGAAGCAAAGACGAACCAAAGCTCCAACGGGCAGCGTACCACTGCGTTCGGGCGAAAACGGTCCTTCCCCATCGAGAGCATTATTTACATCGATCACCTTGCCTTTGCAATGAGCACCTACTGAAATTCCACCACCTAAATGTGCTATAATTAAATTAAGCTCTTCATATTTCTTACCAACAGCATTAGCATGAGTTCGTGCAATAGCCTTCTGGTTTAGTGCATGGAAAATAGATATACGTTCAAATTTTGGATGACCGCTAAAACGTGCTACTTCTTCCAACTCATCTACTACTACCGGGTCGGCAATGTATGCCTTTACATTAATAATAGATGCTATCTCCTTTGCCAACAAGCCTCCTAAATTGCTCGCATGCTCACCAAGGTATCCTATACGCAAATCGTTTATCATTGCCTCGTTTACTTCATATACACCTGAGGGTATAGGTTTAATCAAACCTCCTCGTCCTATAATAGCATGCAACGAATAAATATCTATATTTGCCTCTTCTAGTTCTTGAAGGATAATATCCTTGCGATACTCATATTGATCGATAAGTTTAGGAAATGGTGCTAAATCTTCAGCTTTGTGTTTTATATTTTTAGTATAAACTGCCTTATTATCTTCAAAAACGGCAATTTTTGTTGAGGTAGAACCCGGATTTATAGCTAAAATTCGAAAAGAATTCATAAATTAAAATCTTTTTTTTAAAAAATTATACCATTATTTCATAGCTGCAGATAAGGCAATTGACATCAATTTGCTGCGATCGCTGTCGGCTCTGGAAGTAAGTACAATAGGTACTTTTGCTCCCATTATAACTGCTGCAGATGTTGCATTACCTAAAAATCCAAGAGCCTTATATAAAATATTACCTGCATCGATATTGGGCACTAATAATAAATCGGCATCACCAGCCACATCGCTTACAATACCCTTGTGATGAGCGGCTTCTTTAGATACAGCATTATCCAATGCAAAAGGTCCATCTACCAAACAACCTTTTATTTGTTTGCGACGATTCATTTGAGTTAACATAGCTGCATGAATCGTTGTCTCCATTTTAGGATTTACGGTCTCAACTGCACCTACAACAGCAACTTTAGGACATTCGTATCCGAGCTTATGAAATGCTTCTACACTATTTTCGAGGATTGTAATTTTTTCTTCAAAAGTAGGTGCAATATTTACACCACCATCGGCAATGGCTACCAACTTATGATAAAACGGACTTTCCATCAATGCAAAATGACTTAATAAACTCCCTTTTCGCAAACCATTTTCTTTATCGAGTACTGCTTTTAATAAAGTTCCAGTTTGAACAAGACCCTTCATAAGAATCTCGGCCCTCCCTTCACGGATATATCTTACAGCAGTACACGAAGCCCTAACATCGTCTGTTTCATTAACTATTTCGGCATTTTTGAACGATATATTCAACCTTGTACAAATTTGATTTATCTTGTCTTGATCGCCAATCAAAATAGGATCTATGATACCTTGTTCGCTGGCTTGATAAACAGCCTCTAATACAGGTTCATCTGCTGCTGCAGCTACGACTAAACGTTTTGTTTTTCCTTCCTTTGTCTTCTTAACTAATTCTTCTAATTTTTTCAGTTCCATATTTCTAATCATTTTTTTAAATAACCACATTCTTAGAAAAAACTATGTTTACCGTATCCATGGCTATTACAAGTTCTTCGTTAGTAGTAACCGCCATCACTTTTACTTTGGAATCGTCGGTACTAATAACAATATCTTTTCCTTTAACACCGAAATTTTTTTCTGGATCGAACTTTACACCCATATATTCGAGCCCTTCGCACGACCAACGACGAATTACATAATCGTTTTCTCCTATTCCGCCCGTAAAAATAATTAAATCGACGCCACCTAAAACTGCGGCATAAGCACCTATATATTTCTTAACACGATAAGCATACATTTTAAGTGCTAATTCGGCACGTTTGTTTCCTTGCTCCATTGCTGTATGCAAATCGCGCATATCCATCGAAACCCCACTAACACCCAGCACACCACTTTTCTTATTTATCACATTATTCAGACCATTACAATCGAGTTTTTCTTTGTGTAATAGAAACAATAAAACACCAGGATCTACATCGCCGACGCGTGTGCCCATCATTAAACCTTCTACCGGCGTATATCCCATAGAACTATCGATTGATTTTCCTTGCTTAATAGCAGCCACCGAGGCTCCGTTGCCCAAATGACAGGTGATAATGTTTATTTTATTAAAATCTAAATCAAGTATCTTACATGCTTTTTGTGCTACATATTTATGGCTGGTACCATGAAAAGCATAGCGACGAATCTTGTACTTTTCGTAATATTCGTAAGGAATAGCATACATATATGCTTCGGGAGGCATGGTTTGATGAAACGAAGTGTCGAAAACAGCTACCATTGGAACACCGGGTAACAATTTTTCCATAGCCAAAATACCTTTCAAATTGGCAGGATTGTGAAGCGGTGCTAATTCGATGCATGCTTCAATATCTTTTTTTGTTTTTTCTGTAATAAGTGCACTTTGTGTAAAGTTTTCGCCTCCATGAGCAACACGATGACCTACTGCCGAAATTTCGTTCAAACTTGTTAAAACGCCATGTTCCTTGTCCACAAGTGTTTGGAGTATCCAATCTATGCCCTGAGTGTGATCGGGTATTTCGCGTATCCACTTTACTTTTTCTTTCCCTTTAGCTTGATGTCCCAACTCACTATCTTTCAAACCTATACGTTCGAGCAATCCTTTGGCCAATAAATCTGGCTCACCCGACATATCGAGCAACTGATACTTGATAGATGAACTACCGCAATTTAAAACTAATACTTTCATATTGATAGACTATTTATTTAAACATTGATTAACTGTTATAGCAACTAAATGTACAATATCATCGACCGAGCAACCTCTTGACAAGTCGTTGATGGGAGCACCTAATCCCTGCAATACCGGACCTATTGCCAGAGCACCACCCAAACGCTCTACCAGCTTGTATCCAATATTTCCACTTTGCAAGTCGGGGAATACTAAAACGTTAGCATGTCCTGCAACCTTCGAACCCGGTGATTTCTTTTGACCAATGCTTTCGATAAGAGCAGCATCGGCCTGCAATTCTCCGTCTATATTTAAATCGGGACGCATTTGTTGGGCAATACTTACCGCTTCGATTACTTTATCGGCTAGCTCGTGTTTTGCCGAGCCTTTTGTTGAAAATGACAATAACGCAACATTGGGATGTTCTACTCCGAGTATTGATTTGGCTGTTTGTGCACTCGAAATAGCAATTTCGGCCAACTGTTTGGCGGTAGGATTGGGACATATAGCTACATCGGCAAAAACAAACATTCCGTTGTAACCTAAATGTTCGGCCTTTGTAACCATAATCATTCCACCCGAAACTACCGAAATACCCGGTGTTGTCTTTACAATTTGCAGGGCAGGACGAACAGTATCGGCCGTTGTATGTTCTGCACCACTTACCTCACCATCGGCATGTCCTTTGTAAATCATCATTGGTCCGTAGTATATCGGATCGCTTAATAGTTTTTTTGCTTCTTCGTATGTTATACCTTTTTCTTTGCGGAGTTCTATAAAGGTTTGAACATAGTCTTCGAGTTCTGGGCTGGTAAGCGGATCGATTATTTGTGCCTTGCTGATATTAACATTGAATTTCGAAGCTAAATAATTTATTTCATCTTTATTCCCTAATAAAATCAATTGTGCAATATTTTGCTCCAGAATAATGTGAGCAGCTTTAATAGTACGCTCGCTATTGCCTTCGGGTAGTACAATTCGAACATTACGAAAACGTGCTTTTTCAATAATTTGTTCTAAAATATTCATAATAAAAAACGTTTATATTCGTTCGTATGGTTTCAAATTTATTAAATACTTTTTGAAACAATGACGCTTTTTGTCAGAAAAACGATTTTTTTTCTTTATCAAATATGAATCGTAAAATGCTTATTAATAGCAACTTATGAACGAAAAGTTTAAATTAAGATTAAAAACTTGTTATATAACAAAGATTAAGATTCTATTTCCTCTATCGAAATCAGGTTCATACTTACAGCATAAACCGTCAAGCCAGCTATTGTTTTAATTCCCGTTTTAGCACTGATATTTTTACGATGCGATAAAACAGTATGCGGACTTAAAAATACCTTTTGGGCAATTTCTTTTATCGATAATCCCTTGGCAAGCAATTTAAGTATTTCTTGTTCGCGTTCGGTAAGGTTTTGTTTCTTTTTTGTATTTATTTCTTTTGATGCAATGCACAATTTTATTTTTTGCAATAATTTATCTATTGAATCATAAATATAAAAAACATCGTCGAAAATGCTTATCAAATGGTTGGGCAAAAGATGATAAACAATAGCAATTTTATAATCAATTGGATGTTGCTGACAAAATTTTTCAAATTCCTTTTCTTTGTTCACAATTTGAAGAGGGTTGATTAACAATAATTGTGACATATTTTGTCGGGCTGAATGAATAAATGAGTCCCATGAATAAAACGTATTGATGTTATTAAATATATTAGTTTTTTTAAGATGTTCTTTAATTGCATCGTTAACGATAGCTGAGGGTTCTATGATTATTATAGAAGGTTTAGCCATACAAAGACTTTTCGAACTTTTTTATTAACGGGATGAGTAGATTCTCTTCGATCTTTGAATGAGCATGTAAATCGAACTCCAACTCGTACAAATGAAAAATTATTTGACGTCCGATATACGAGTATTGGCCAAACTTTACATGATGCATAAGTAATGTTTTCAGGTCGCTTAATTTTTCTTCTATATTGTTATGATGTTCCTGATACTCGTCGCTCGAAAATCTCAACTCTTTCCATTTACTATCACTTAATATTTGTCGAACGTATGGAAAAACAATTTTTTCTTCGTAATCTAAATGTTCCAACACCTCGGCAAAATATTCGTTAAAAAACTTAATAAGCAATTTTGTCTCATTACTCTTAATGTTATTTTTTAGTTCTTGTAACAGTGAATTGATTAATGGGTATTTTTCTTTCTTATAATAATTATGAGAATTGTCCAGAAAATCTATTAAAATAAGCACATGATTATGCTTCCATTCATTTAAATTGATTTTTATGTTGTTATTGCTGTATATATTGATAAGCGATACAAAAACGTGTAATGGCAGTTTGCTTTGTTTACAAAAGTCGTTTATGGTTACATTCTTCTGAAAATCCATCTTACCCAGATGTTCAACAACTAAAAGCAAATATGGGTTACGTTCAATAAGTTCTACAAACGAATCGTTTGGTGCAAATTGCATGAGATACTTAATTTTGCAATACTTTAAATTCAACGCGACGGTTTTGTTGACGTCCTTCTTCCGTATCGTTAGTAGCAATAGGTTGTAAAAATGCGTATCCTTTATATTCGAGACGACTAGCCGAAATACCTTTGCTTATTAGATAATCAACAACCGCTTTAGCTCTCGATTCGGAGAGTTTCTGATTAAATTGCAACGAAGAACGATTATCGGTATGCCCACTTATTTCAATTCGCATTTTTGGAAAATCATTTAATAATTGAACAAGGCGATCGAGTTCGGCATAAGATTCGGGACGTAAAGTTGATTTTCCGTAGTCGAAGAAAATATTACGCAAAATGACTTTTTGACCTACCGCCAGCTTATTGAGCAAAATATCTTTAACAATTTCCTGATAGCCTGTTGTAGCTGGAATATCAAAGTTTTCGGAATGGAACAAATATCCTTCGGCTTTAACAGCAATACCATAATTTCTACCAGAAGGTAGCGACACTAAATATTTACCTGTTGAGCTATTGGAGGTACTAACCGAAACAACTTCATTTTTCGTGTTATCGACAATTTCTATTTGTGCTTCTACCGGGTTTTGGGTAATTCCATCCTTTATAGTTCCCTTAAGAATAGTTAATCGCATAGTTTTTATCTCTACTTTTTCGGCTACAACACTTTCTCCAATAGGTGCTACATTGGCCAGCAGATTATCTTCATTATGAAGTACTGGTGGCTTTTCGGGTCCTCTAAATGTAATCATATACAAATCGTAATCGCCATAACCGTCATCTTTAACAGAGCTATAATAACCATGTTTGCCGCTTGCACTCATTACAAAGAATAAATCATCATCGGGAGTATTAACCGGATATCCAAGATTTTCGGGCTTATTCCAGGTACCATCATCGTTTTGCGTCGTCTTAAACACATCAAAGCCCCCCATACTATTGTGTCCACGAGAACTAAAATACAATGTACGTCCATCGGGATGCATAAAAACACCTTCTTCGTCGTATTCTGTATTTACAACGCTACCTAAATTTCTGGGTTCGCCCCAACGTTTTTTATCGGCTTCCCAACGACTCATCCAGATATCATGTCCTCCAAAACCGCCCGGACGATCGCTAACAAAGTACATAATTTTACCATCAAAAGAGAAAGAAGCAGACGTTTCGTGATACTCCGTGTTAATATATTTTTTCATAGGTCCATCGTCGGGTGCTGTCCATTCAGAGCCTTTGAGAGTTGAAACAAAGATATCACCATTGTTTACTTTACCATTAAACGTAAACAACTTCGTACCATCGGGCGACAAACCTACCGTAGCATCGTTGTTTTTTGTATTCAACGGTTTACCAACATTTTTGGCTAGCGACCAACCATTGCCATCGTTGTATGAAACATAAATATCCTCATAATACATATTGTCGTCAGGATCTTGACCGCCTCCATACGTATCGGGACGACGTGAAGTAAACATCAAAACCGATTCATCTGCCGAAATTAGTGGACTATATTCGGGATATATGGTATTTACATTCGGACCAAGATTATCAATAAATACACGTACAGGGTTTTTAATAAGTTCTTTTCCATTGTTACATTCTTGAATACGTTTGTCTATTTCTTTGCGTTTTTGTTGCAAATCGGATGGACTTAGCATACTACGATATTTGGTATAGAATTCTATTGCTTTGTCAAAATCAGCATTTAGATGATAGCCTGTTGCCAATAACCAAACTATATCTGGCTGTATGCTAGGGTTGAAACTATATGCCTTCTTAAAATATTCTAAACATTTAACCTTTTGAATGGATTTTAAATAACAAACTCCTATTTTATAATTAAGCATAGGATGATTAGGAATATACTGGTAAACCTTCAAATAGAAATCCAATGCCTGACGCATCCCCCCCCTACCAAGAGCAAAATACTCTTCTGCCTTGCTTAAATATTCTTTTGCAATTTTATAATCTTCTTTGGTAGCAAAATCCTCTTTTTTAATAATAACTTCTTGAGCAAAAATCAAATTAGTTGTTAAAAACATTATCCAAAATACAATGTTATATAATCTCATAAACATTCCTCCCTAATTTTTATTTACATTCTGACAAAAATGATTCTGCAAGCTTTAAACCAAGTTCTTTTGCTTTGTTCCAATCAGCACAAGCTTCTTTTTGCATACGAAGTTCTTCATAAGCTATACCTCTGTTGACATAAGCAAAACCATAGTCGGGCTGTTGTTTAATCAATTTTGTATATTCCTCTACTGCTCCTTTATAGTCTTTTTCCTTAATTTTTGCCGCTGCCAAATTATTTAATGCCGGCATATAATCGGGTTTTATTTGCAATGCTTTATTGAAATCGTCAATGGCTCCCTTGTAATCTTTTTTTTCGAATTTAGCACTTCCACGATTATTATATGCTAAATAATTTTTGGGGTTGGTTTTTATTGCTTGTGAATATGCTTCAATAGCATCGTCTAACTTTTCTTTTTTCCGCAAAACACTGCCCAGGTTATTATATGCATAATCTAACGATGGGTCAAGAGCAGTTGCCTTTCTATAATCAGCAATTGATTCATCGTATTTCTCCATCTTACGATATGTACTCCCCCGGTCGTTATATGCTACTGCATATTTCGAATCGTACGAAATGGCACTTGTAAAATCTTCTAATGCTTCTTCATATTGTTCGTTCATAAAATGAATCTGACCTCTAAAATAATAGGCTTTGGCATCCTTGGTCCCTTTATTGATTGCTTTTGTGAATGCTTCCAAAGCCCGATCATTCTGACTAAGCAATTGATGACAGCGTCCTTTTAAATACCATGCCTGAATATCGTTTGTATCTATTTCGGTAACTCTGGTAAAATCGTTCAGTGCGTCTTGATATTGCAGCATTTCAAAATATACATTACCTCGATTAAAATAAGCTTTTACAAAATCGGGACGATAGCGTATAGCTTCGGTAAAACTTTGCAAGGCTTCTTGATATTGCTTGTTCGAAAAACTTTCTATGCCTTTATTATAGGCAAGTTCGGCTTCCTGATTTTCTAAAATCACCAGAGTACTATCTTTGGTATTTTGCGCATAAATCAAAATATTCCATAATAATAACATTCCTGCAGATACATACTTTTTCATAGATAAAAAAATTTTCTTTCTGGCGTGCAATTTATACAATAAAATCGAATTATTCAAAACTATACTATTAAATAATTTTAACTCAAATTATGCATTAGAAAAAAGTAGGGGGCTAAACCTCTTTCGAAAAAAAATCCATTTATGCTTTTTTCTATTGCAAACCATTTTAAAAACCTATTGCGTTAGAATATTTCTAATGTAATGCGATTAAGAAAATTAACATTTTTCGGTTTACTGAAGATGCAACAGAACAGTCTAAAAGATCTCTAATAAATAATTCAAGTCGATGTATTTCCAGTATATTTGCTTATCTAGTTTTCTTATGCAAAACATTTAAACTTTACCTATTCCACAGAAAAATTAAATATGTTGAACTATTTGATAAATTAAGAATAAAAACTTTACAAAATATTTTTTAATTGAACTTGTAATTCAAAGATTAAATTTCGTAATTTCGTTCGTTAAATCTTAATAATTGATCCTATGGGAATAGTACTAACTGGTAAAAATCTTACTATCGAAAATTTAGTAAAAGTAGCCCGCTATGGCGAAAAAGTTGAATTGCACCCCGAAAGCAAAGAAAAAATAAAAAAATGTCGTGCCATGCTCGAAAAGAAAATCGAGGCACGTGAAATCATGTACGGAGTAAATACAGGTATTGGTGAATTTTCTGAAATTGTTCTGAGTGACGAACAAATCAAAGACTTTCAGAAATATCTTATCTACAATCATGCAGCAGGTATAGGCGATCCCATGCCTATTGAGTGGGTTCGTGGAGCGATGGTTAGTCGCATAAACGTTCACGCTAATGGCAATTCGGGTTGTCGCCTTGAAATAACCGAAACATTGGTCGAAATGCTCAATAAGGGCGTAACACCCTACGTTTGCCAGAAAGGCTCAGTAGGTGCTTGCGGCGACTTGGCACCTATGTCACAAATTGCTCTTTTGCTTATGGGCGAAGGGCATGCATATTATCAGGGTGAACTATTACCCGGTAGAGTTGCAATGGAACGAGCAGGTATTGCTATCCCCGGACTGCATGCACGTGATGGGCTAGCAGCCATCAACGGTTCTAATGTACTAACAGCTATGAGTGCTTTATTGCTTTACGACGTCAACAACTGGCTTAAACAAGCCGAAATTGCTTGTGCAATGACTCTCGAAGCACTGAAAGCCAATTTCGGACCATATAATCACAAAATACACGAAGCACGTGGATTTAAGGGTGCTATTCGAAGTGCTGCAGCCATACGAAAAGTTGCTGCCGGCGGCGATTTAATGGAAAAACGACTAAAAGTTAAAGTTCAAGATGCTTACAGTATGCGTTCTACTCCACAAGTTATAGGAGCAGCACACGATGCAGTAGCATGGGCACGTCAGCAAGTAGAAATTGAGTTAAACGGTGTTGGTGACAATCCCATTTTCTTTGCCGATGAAAACCTTCAACTGTCGGGGGCTAACTTTCAGGGTACCCCTATTGCTTTGCCTATGGACATGGTAGGGGCTGCTGTTACCATGGTATCGGTACTATCCGAACGCCGCATGAATCGCCTCAACAACCCTGCTTTAAGCGTTGGATTACCGCCATTTTTAACACACAATCCCGGTATGTTTTCTGGATTGATGCTGAGTCAATACACAGCCGACATGCAAATTGTAGAACAACGCATTTTATCTGTACCTGCTTCTATACAATCGATACCTGCCGCTGCCGACCAAGAAGACTTTGTTTCAATGGGTATGAATACAGCACTCAAAAATTGGCAGATTCTCGACAATGCTTATGGAGTACTTGGTATAGAATTTATGGCTGCCGCACAAGCACTAGACCTTCGCGAAAAATACGACGAACAAAAGTATCAATTCGGGATAGGAACAAATATTGCACGAAAAGTCATACGCCAATATGTTGATTATCTTGACGAAGACCGTCCACTTTATCCCGACCACAACAAAATGAAAGAACTTGTTAAGAGTTGCGAAATATTACACGAAGTTGAAAAAGCTATTGGTAGCCTCGAATAATACAAATAAAAAAATTTAAAAAGCTCCGACTTTCGGAGCTTTTTTATGCACTTTTGTCTGCTATTTTTTGTAATTTTGTCAGTTGAATTATCAAATATGGAAATTCAAACTATAAAAAATCGTTTTGGCATTATTGGAAATTCGCCCGGACTCAACCGGGCAATTGAAATTGCTGTTCAAGTAGCTTCTACCGAACTTAGTGTACTTATAACCGGCGAAAGTGGCACCGGTAAAGAAGTTTTCCCTCAAATTATTCATCAATTTAGTCCACGGAAACACAATATATACATAGCCGTCAATTGCGGTGCTATTCCCGAGGGCACCATCGATTCCGAACTCTTTGGTCACGAAAAAGGCTCATTTACCGGTGCTACCGACAAAAGAAAAGGATATTTCGAAGTAGCCGACAAAGGAACCATTTTTCTGGATGAAGTAGCCGAAATGCCACTGGCAACCCAAGCTCGATTATTGCGTGTACTCGAAACCGGCGAATTTTTTAAAGTTGGCAGCAGTATCCCCCAAAAAACAAATGTAAGAGTTGTGGCTGCAACCAATGTCGATTTGCTAAAAGCCATACAAACCGGTCGTTTTCGCGAAGATCTATTTTATCGTTTAAGCACCATTCCAATTTTTATTCCTCCCTTACGTCAACGTGGCGAAGATATTTTATTGCTTGCCCGAAAGTTTGCTGCCGACTTTGCTGAAAAATACCGCATGCCCGCCATCAGATTTACCAACGACGCTCAACAAGCTTTAATGGAATATTCATGGCCCGGTAATGTACGTCAATTAAAGAATATCGTCGAACAAATCTCCATTATCGAAACCGAACGCGAAATCCATGCAGAAACACTCAAACGCTACCTACCCGATGCATTTCAAACTAAACTACCCGCTATTATCAACTCCGAGTACGTCGATCAAAAAACTTTTAATACCGAACGAGAGATACTTTTTCAAATTCTGTTTGACATGCGCAAAGATATTGCCGAGCTTAAACAACAAGTACAAGACATCATGCACGAACGATCTGTTAACATTCCTACACCAAGCTTTTCTACACCCATAAAAGAAAACGTAAACATCATTGGCAAACGAGATATTACTTTAGATGAAAATATAGAGGATACCGAAATCGTTGAAGACGAATCGCTCTCGATACAAGAAAAAGAAAAAGAGCTCATTGTTAAAGCCTTAGAAAAACATAATGGCAAAAGAAAGCTCGCCGCTGCTGAATTAGGCATTAGCGAACGTACACTTTACAGAAAAATTAAAGAATACAACCTTTCATGAAAAAACTAACATACATAGCTGTTTTACTTACCCTGATGGGATGTAAAATCAATTACACGTTTAGTGGCGCTTCGTATTCTGCCGATGTTCAAACTTTTAGTGTTGCTTTTTTTCAAAATCAAGCCCCTTTGGTCAACCCATCGTTAAGCAATGTGTTTACCGAAGCACTTAAAGACAGAATAAACAACCAAACCAAACTAAAACTCGTGTCGAGCAATGGCGACCTTCATTACGAAGGCGAAATTATAAATTACACCGCAGCACCTCAAACCATATCTGGAAATGAAACAGCTGCATTAAATAGATTAACCATTAGTGTGCGAGTTAAGTTCACCAATACAAAAAATGCAAATCAAAATTTCGATCGAACTTTTTCACAATTTGCCGATTACGAAGCCACTAAATCTTTACAAAGTATCGAAGACGAACTTATCAAAGAAATCGTAGATAAATTAACACAAGACATTTTCAATGCATCATTAGTAAACTGGTAGTACCATGAACGTTAACGACTTTTATCAATATTTAGCCAATCCACAACTACTTAACAAAGCAAGTCTCGATGAAATCGAAGAAGTCATCGAACGCTACCCATATTTCCAGCTTGCACGAATGCTTTATTTAAAAAATTTATACATGTTAAACGACGATCGTTATCAACAAACTCTCGAAAAATTTTCAATCTATATCTCCGACCGAAAAAGATTGTTTGAGTTCATACACGACAAAAAAAATACAGACAAAGCAAAACAAACGGAAACCATTTACAAATTGCCTAACACACAAAATGAAGAACTTGAAAACACAACATCCAACACTTCTAAAACATTATTAAATTCACAAGTAACAGTCGAACATCCATCAACAAAAGAAATAAAGCTAAACTCTACTATCAATGTAGAAACTGAAATAAATAAAGAAAACCAAAGCTTTCAAGAAAACAAAAATGTTGAATCATCGGAAAACAAACAAACTGAAACAAAAATTTCTATTGCTGATTTAATTTTACAAAAAATTGAATCTCAAAAAAAAGCAACCCATATTGAAGAAAATCCAATCACTGCTGAAAGCAAAAAAGAAAATTATACAGAATCTTTTACTATTGAAAGTACTTTTACATTTCAAGAGTGGCTCGATCGTATATCAGTAATTGAAATTACTCAAAACCAACCAAAAAATAATACTTCCAACAACTTAATCGATAATTTTTTGCAAAACATTAATCAAATAGAAAGAATTAAGCCTCAACAAAAACCCGATATTGAAAACGAAGATTTGACAGAAAATTTATTACCACCCGAAGAGATAGATCTTGTTTCGGAACAACTTGCTCAACTCTACTACAAACAAGGTCATTTAGACAGAGCATTAAAAATGTACGAAAAATTATTTTTGAAATATCCAGAAAAAAGTATTTACTTTGCAAACTTAATTCAAGAAATAAAACAAAAACTTAACAAAAAATAAACGATTATGCTATACAACATTGTAATGATTTTAATTTTTATAGTCTGTGTGCTCATCATTCTTATAGTATTAATTCAAAATGCTAAAGGCGGTGGTTTAGCAGCCAATTTTGCCGGATCAAGTCAAATAATGGGCGTTCGTCGTACAGCCGATTTTCTTGAAAAATCTACATGGACGCTGGCTATATCGTTGTTCGTACTATGCATTATTGCTAGCATGAGCATTCCAAGAGAAACTGTCGACCCCAATAAATCAAAAATTGAAGATAAAATTATGAATATGCCCGGCAAAAATGAAGCTCCTATTTTACCTAACACACAGCCACCTCTTAACAATCAGCAATAGTTAATAAGCTACATCCATAATACTTTAAGAAACCTTGCTCTATAAACAAAGCAAGGTTTTTTTATTTCACTAATGACATTAGAAAATATCTAATGCCATTCGATAAGTAAAATCGACTTACCCGATTTATTGGCAAACAACAGAAAAGTAATTTTAACCCATTGATTTGCTCTAAGTGAGAGAGCCTAATAAATAATTTAAGTCAATTTTCTGTCATTTTTTTACAGCCACTGACAGCTTTACTGAAATTTTGTCTCTATTTTTATACGATAAATATTTTGGCACAAATTTCGATTTTATGAGAGCGTCTAACCAAAAAATAGTATATCTATGAACAAAATTAACTTAAAACCTTTAGCCGATAGAGTAGTAATAGAGCCTATGGCAGCCGAAACCAAAACTGCCAGTGGTATTTATATTCCTGATACGGCTCAGGAAAAACCACAAAAAGGTAAAATTATAGCAGTAGGAAGTGGCACAAAAGACGAAGAAATGAAAGTTAAAGTAGGTGATGTTGTATTGTATGGCAAATACGCCGGAACCGAAATCAACATCAACAACGAAAAATTCCTCATTATGCGTCAATCTGACATTTTAGCAATTATTGAAGAATAACCAATTTAAAACTTAAATATATGGCAGCAAAAGAAATTCTTTACGGAATTGAAAGCAGAGATGCACTAAAAAAAGGCATTGACAAATTAGCCAATGCTGTAAAAGTAACCTTAGGTCCTCGCGGACGCAATGTAGTAATTGAAAAGAAATTTGGTGCACCTCAGGTTACCAAAGACGGTGTTACCGTTGCAAAAGAAATTGAACTCAAAGATCCATTCGAAAATATGGGTGCTCAACTTCTTCGCGAAGTTGCTTCCAAAACATCCGACAACGCAGGTGACGGAACCACTACCGCTACATTATTAGCACAGGCTATTATCAACATTGGTATTAAAAACGTTACTGCCGGTGCTAACCCTATGGAATTAAAACGCGGTATTGATAAAGCCGTTACCGAAGTTGTAAAACATCTTAAATCCATTTCGAAAGAAGTAGGCGACGATTACAACAAAATTGAACAAGTTGCTCGTGTATCGGCCAATAACGATTCCGAAATAGGCAAACTCATTGCCGAAGCAATGAAAAAAGTAAAAAAAGAAGGCGTTATTACCGTCGAAGAAGCAAAAGGAATCGAAACAACTGTAGAAGTTGTTGAAGGAATGCAATTCGACCGTGGCTACATCTCGCCCTACTTTGTAACCAATACGGATAAAATGGAAGCTGTCATGGAAAATCCGTATATCCTCATCCATGACAAGAAAATATCGAGCATGAAGGAATTTTTACCCATTCTCGAAGCTACCGTTCAAACCGGTCGCCCATTAGTTATCATTGCCGAAGATGTTGAAGGCGAAGCTTTAGCTACCTTAGTTGTCAACCGCTTGCGTGGTTCGTTAAAAGTAGTTGCTGTTAAAGCTCCCGGATTTGGCGATCGCAGAAAAGAAATGCTCGAAGATATCGCTATCCTTACAGGTGGCACAGTTGTTACCGAAGAACGCGGTTTCAAACTCGAAAATACCACCTTAGACATGCTCGGTACAGCCGAAAAGGTTATTGTTGATAAAGAAAATACAACCATCGTCAACGGTGCCGGTAAAAAAGAAAATATCGAAGCACGCATCAAACAAATCAAGGCTCAAATGGAAAACACCACATCGCAATACGATAAAGAAAAACTACAAGAACGTCTTGCTAAACTAAGTGGTGGTGTTGCTGTACTTTACATTGGCGCTGCAACCGAAGTTGAAATGAAAGAAAAGAAAGACCGCGTTGACGATGCACTACATGCAACACGTGCTGCGGTTGAAGAAGGTATAGTTCCGGGTGGTGGAGTTGCCTACATCCGTGCTATCGAGGCTCTCAACAAAATTAAAGGAGAAACCGACGATGAACAAACAGGTATCGACATCATTAAACGCGCACTTGAAGAACCCTTACGACAAATAGTTGCCAATGCTGGATTAGAAGGTTCAGTAATTGTAAATAAAGTTAAAGAAGGTAAAGACGACTTCGGATTTAATGCACAAACCGAAAAATTTGAAAATCTTTATCAAGCCGGTGTAATCGATCCTACTAAAGTTGCTCGTATTGCCCTCGAAAACGCTGCATCGGTTGCTAGCATATTCTTAACAACCGAATGTGCTATATCCGAAGTAAAAGAAGAAAAACCGGCTATGCCCGCACCCGGCGGAATGGGCGACATGTACTAACAGACTCTAAGTGTTCTAAACATAAAGGCTGCCTTCAAAAAAGCAGCCTTTTTTTATTTTAACTAACCTAATATTTATTTAAAATTTAGCACAAGGAATAATCTTTGTCCGATGTTTCTTAGGTTTTTGAGGGTTAAAAAATTGATAGATTAAAGCAAATTCGTGACTTCCACCTGTTCGATACGTCTGCCACGATATGGTTAAATCATAACTGTAACTTAATTCTATATTTTTATAACTTACTCCGCCCATTAAACAAATCGCATCATTATTAGGATAACCTTTTTTATAATATTTAAGATAAGGAATGCCCCGGTAATAGACCCCCACAAAATACAGGGGGAGTTTATAGATCAATCCGATATCGGCTTGATCAAACTTTTTTTGCATTTTATACTGGAATAAAGCAAGAATAACAGGTTTTTCGGACTTTTTCCCAAATCCAGGATTATCAAAAATAAAAAACGTTTTTGCAGCATGAATAGATAATTTAATAGGTAATTTAGCTTCCTGATGAAGAAAAGATATATTAGGTTGATTGATATGATCGATACTGAATCCTGCAAAATGATATAGCGAATAAAAAACAGTCCCAAATGATAAATCAAAATACGACGACCGTTCGGGTAAAACTGGTTGCAACGTTGACGAAGCACCACGTAATAATTGGTCACCAAATATAAGTTTATCAAACGATAACGAACGATATCCATATACTGCTTTTAATCCTGAACTTATTGTCCATTCGCGACTAAATTTGTAGTCGTATGCGTAATCTAAGCCAATAAATCTATTGCCAAAATTCATTGATCCTGCATTGTCAGAAGCTACGACAACTCCTATTGCACTCCTATAATCAATAAAATATTGATCGTACGATGCAAGAAAACTATTATAAGTTCCTGGAATATTCCACCATTGATTGCGATAAATAAACGACAACCGTGAATCGCTATTTGCTCCTGCCAAAGCTGGATTGAGAAATAAAGGAGATGCATGGAATTGCGTAAAATGTATATCCTGAGCATTTAATTGAAAAAAGCTCAATAATAATATCACATATAAAACAAGTTTTTTCATCGTATCAATAAAACATCCCCTTTCTTTTCTACGGTTCGACCATCAATAAATGTTGCTCTGGCTTGATAAACATAAACATCTTGCGGACACAATTGTCCCTTATAGTACCCATCCCAACCTATATTAATGTCGTTGGTTTCGAAAATAAGTTCTCCCCAACGATTAAAAATTTGCATTTTAAACTCCTTAACTCCCTGAGAAATTGGAAAAAATACATGATTCGAATAATCGGTAAGCGAATAATGTCCGTTATTGGGTCCTGTTTGGTCGGGTGTAAAGGCATTTGGGAATTGAATATCACCGGTTATTTGTACATATTTTACAATAGTATCGGCACATTGGTGTACACTGATGGCTATAAGCATTATAGGAAATACACCAAAATTGCTGTAATCGTGTTTAGGGTTTTCTATAAAGCTCTGATATCCATCGCCAAAATCCCATTGATATGCAATTGCTCCAGTACTAAGATTAGTACATATAACCGGGTCATTTGGTAAATAATAAACATCTTTATTCGTCGTAAAATTTGCAGTTGGAATTTCAAAAGCATAAATCGGCATAGGATGATCCTCTGAACTTGCTTTACAACCTGTTGAAGTTTCTACTTCAATCCATGCATAATAAGTACCGGGTTGTTGATATACATGACTTGCATGCTGATTATTAGACATATTGCCATCTCCAAAATGCCATGTCCAATATTGAATATCGTCGAACGTCGTATACGATTGATCGGTAAAATGTATTTCTAAAGAAACACAACCCTGATTGGTATCTGTAGAGAATTGAATAAATGGCGATGGTGCCATTTCTACTATAGCAGAATCTACAACCCAAAAGCCACAAGTATTTGTCACCGTTACATGGTACCATGTTGATTGCTGTGGAGCAACCATAAACGGACCACTACCAGGACCTAAACCTGCACCCCAACTATAATATAATGTATCCCAAGAATCAGCATTTGCTTGAAGCGTTATTTGACTACTATTTCCAGGACATATTGGAGATTGAGCTATTAAGTTTACATTTTCTGGTAAAAAAGATTTTACATGTACTGAAATTGTATCCGGCAATCCCTGACATCCTTTAGAATCGAAAGCTGTAACAATGTATGCTGTTGTATTATTTGGTTTAACCGTGTGGGTTGAACCAAAACCCAACGATGGCATCCAGTTAAAATGATAAGGAGGCAATCCACCGGTAGCTGTTGCAGATAATACCACACTATCGCCTAAACATATTGCTACATCATTTACCGCATGAGTAATAACTTGAGATGGTTGATTTATAACAATAGATGCTGTTGCACTACACTGATTATTATCTGTAATTGTTAGTGTATAATTTCCGGCAACAAGATTTGTAATCTGCTGAGAAACAATAAATGGTTGTGTGTTCCAGCTAAACTGATAAGGTGGAGTACCGCCAATAGCTCCGCCAAGAATCATTCCGTCGTTGCCATTAAAACAGGTTACGTCTGTTGATGATACTATAACTGCTTGTAATGCAGGAGGTTGAACAACAATTACTGAATCAACAACTGTACAACCATGAGCATCGGTAACGGTAACGTTATACTGTCCGGCAAATATCTGGTTAGCCATCTGTGTTGATTGAACGGGTAAAGTATTCCACAAATAACTATATGGCATAACCCCACCTGTTACACTTACAGAAGCGCTACCTGTAGGAGTATCATAACATGATACAGCATTTAATAAATAAGCATCTGCTATCAATCGAGGCGGTTGGTTAATAGTAATGTTTTCCATAGCCTGACAACCATTGGCATCTGACACCGAAACAGTGTAATTTCCAGCTAATAAATTCGTTGCTTGTGCCGTAAATTGAATATTCGGCACCCACAAATATTGATAAGGAGGAGTTCCTCCACTTACCTGTGCTAAAGCATAGCCATCGGTTCCAGAATAACACGAAACATCCTGATGAGTTACATTAAGCTGGAGTGGTTCGCTAGGCGATAGTATCTGAACTGAATCAATAGCTATACATCCTTTTGCATCCGATACGGTAACAAAATACACCCCTTCTGTTAAATTAGTAATAAAAGCTGTTGTGTTACCGGTTGACCACAAATATGTATAAGGCGGAATACCACCCGTAACCGACACAATAGCGTAGCCATTACTTCCATTATAACACGAAACATTTCCAAAATTATTTATACTGGCAATAACTGGCGTAGGTTGTGAAATTTGAACACTATTTATTATTTGACAGGAATTTTGATCGGTTACTGTAACCATATAAATCCCTGAAAGCAAATTAAAAGCAGTATCGTTATTACCACCATTAGGCCACCATGAATATTGATAAGGTGGTACTCCACCCAAAACAGATACCCATGCTACACCATCATTAGTATTATTGCAGGTTGGTTGTTGGTAGCCAACAGTGGCATTCATTACGGGTGGTTGTTGAATTTGTACACTTAGACTATATGAACAACCTTTGGCATCGTTTATATAAACCGTATGTGTTCCAGCCGAAAGACCACTGGCAGTTTGTGATGTATTTCCCGATGGCGACCATAAAAAAGAATAAGGAGGTGTTCCTCCACTGGGTGTAACGGTTATACTCCCATTATGTCCACCATAACAACTAACATGTTGTATGTTGGTTATGCTTGCCGTTAAGGGGGTAGGCTCAGCAATATTGATAAAGTAAGTCTCGGTGCAACTATGACTATCGGTAACTGTTAGCTCGTAAGTCCCTGCATTTAATCCTATTAAATTCGGAAATGTATAATTGCCTGGCGACCATAGATAAGTATAGGGTGGTGTTCCTCCAAAAACATTAATATATGCTGACCCGTTGGCAGCACCATTACATGATACATTATGAGCAAAACCTACAACCGATAAAGCATCAGGCTGTAATAAAGGAGTGCTCGAAGTTGCACCTTGACACCCGTTAGCATCGGATACAACCACCGAATAAGTTCCTGCTCCTAAAAAACGAGCAGTATCGCTATTACCACCGTATGGATACCATGCATACAGATACGGAGGTTGTCCACCGGTAACACTAACCGATATCCAACCATCATGGCTACCAAAACATTTGGGCAATTGACTGTCTGTTATATAAACCTGTGGACCCGATATATCATTAACCGATGCTACACCTACCGATGTACATCCCATCGCATCGGTAACTGTTACTGAGTAATTGCCCGATGGTATAGCAGCAATTGAGGCTGTATTGTAATTTCCGGGCGACCATAAATAGCTATAAGGAGTAGTTCCTCCACTAGGAACTACGCTTGCCTGTCCATTGCTCATGCCACAATTTGATTCAGTAGTCGAAATTGTTAAGTTGATAGCACCAGGTTGTGAAATAGAAGTAGATTGTACAACTGAACATCCATTGGCATCAGTCACAGTAACAAAATAATTACCTATTGATAAATTTGAAATATTTTGAGTTGTATTTCCACCGGGCATCCACAAATATTGATATGGTGGAGTTCCTCCTGAAGTATTTGCTAAAATACTGCCGTTTTGCAAACCATAGCAACTAATATTTTGAGAAGTTAAATTAACCGATAAAGGACTTAAAGGTTGGTGAATAAATAAATTTAAAAAAGAGGTGCAATTCTGAGCATCAGTTACCGTTACTGAATAATTTCCTGATGCTAATCCAGTAGCAATATAATTATTACTAACATTCGGACTCCAATGATATGAATATGGCGGCGTTCCGCCCGATACTAATAATTGTGCCGACCCGGTATTTGTATTGTGGCATAAAACATCCTGAGTAACAGCAAAAACCTGCAAAGGTTCGGGTTGATTGATAGTAACACTTATTACCTTTTGACAGCCATTATTATCAACAACTGTTACCTGATAAAAACCAGACACTAAATTGTTTGCATTTGAGTTTGTTCCACCATAAGGAAACCATGCGTACTGGTAAGGTGGAGTACCACCCGTAACTGATAATGAAGCCGAACCATTCATTCCACCAAAACAAGTTACAGAATTTACTGTTGATTGTACCTGTAAGGGAGGCGGTTCCTGTATGGTAACCTGTGCTGTTGTAGAACAATTATTTGCATCGGTAACTGTAACTATATAGATACCAGCAACAAGTCCTATAGCAGTATTGGAAGTACCTGCTCCCGAAGACCACGTGTAGGAATAATTAGGTGTTCCACCCGATACTAAAACACTTGCCGAGCCGGTATTACCATTAAAACAATAAACATGGTTAACATTGGTAATAGTTGCTACTAATGGTTGTGGCGTAGAAATGGTTGCAGTAGCAATATATTGACAGCCTAAAGCATCGGTAACTGTAACCGAATAATTACCTGCACTTAATGCCACAACAGTAGAACTGCTGGTACCATTTGACCAGATATAACTATAACCCGGTGTTCCACCAAAAGCTGTAACAGTGGCAAAACCATCATTTCTACCATAACACGATACCCCATGAGCGTCTATATATGCGGTTAAGGCCGATGGCTGTGTTACAGTAACACTAGCCGTATTGGTACATCCTATACCATCGGTAATGGTTACGATATAATTTCCAGCCGAGAGATTTGTTGCAGTTTGTGTCGTTTGAACTGGATTTGTATTCCATTGATACGAAAAAGGAGCATTGCCATTAGTTATATCTACCGTTGCAGTTGCATTGTTGTTTCCAAAACAATTAATAGGTGTAGAGCTAATAGTTACATTTCCTTGAAAAGGCAAAAATCGAATAGTAACAGAATCAATTGCCGGTGGACAAGAACCATTTCCTGTAGTAGTAAGAATAAGTGTTACACTGCCATTTTGAATTTCTGTTGATGTAGGATAATAGGTTAAATTTAAACTTGTATTGGATGGACTATATATACCATTACCACCCGTCCAAATGCCTCCAGTGGCAACCGAAACATTGCCTAGCAACGAAACCGTAGTTTGAGTAATACATAAAGTTTGGTCTTGTCCTGCATAAGCAGTTATGGGGGCAGAGTTAGCAGTTATTGTAGTTGATGCAGAAACTGGCGGACACCCCGAAGCATCATAAACAAATACTTGATAATTGCCCTGTCCAACAGTAATAGACGATGTATTAGCTCCATTGTTCCACAAATATGTATAAGGGGGGCTTCCCCCTGTAACTTGTGTCGAAATAACAGTGGATGATTGTCCAAAACAAAGAGTAGGATTTGCAGGAGTTATGGTTACTTGCGGCGAATGTAGTACTTTAATATTAAAAACATACCAAAACCCGCATTGATATGAATTAGGAGGATATATGTAGCACTGAATATTCTGATTGTCATATAATTGTGGATTAATAACAATAGAAGGTGAAGTAGCACCTGTTGACCATTGATATTGCATTCCTGGGTCAACATTTGGAACATACAAAGTGGTTGAGGTTACATTTTCACAATAAGTATGAAAATCTGGATTGGTAGTAAACGACGAAGGACAAATAAAATCGATATATCCGTAGCCAAAATGTCCACCATGCGAACAATCGGCAGCCGTTACAATAACAGTTATCATTTGACCAACATATTGAGTTAAATTAACGCCCTGTGTTGTCCATGGTTTATACCAAACATTTCCAACATGGCTAAAACCAGGAATATTGCTCTGGGCTACATAACGTTGATAACTGCATGGTAAAACATTTCCATTGTTGTCTATAATTTTTAATTCAAAGTATGGTTGAGCGGACAAAGCATGATTCGGATTTTCAAAAACAACTGCATACTTGTATATAAAATTCGTATCTTGGGGTTGAACAATAAAAGAATATATCAATTGTTCGGCTTGTGCTCCATTGATGTTATTACCTAATTTTACGGAATAGGAGCCACCTCCAGGTGCTACACACGGAAATCCACCGTAAGGATCTGTACCACCCGAAACAATGGTATGACGATTAGCAACAGGCAACGTACCTGTCCAACTTCCTGCTGGATAGCCATTGTTTACACCTATTTGACATGTCCAATTACTAAAATCACCATTCTCAAAATCAAGATTTGAACAACCACTTGCTTTAGTTTTTTGAAGCTTATTGGATAACCGTTGCCGTACTTCTTTTAAATAGTTCTCTATCCATCTATCGGCTAGTGAATCATCTCTTTGTCGTTGAATAATAATAGCCTCGCCTACATCATTATCCCTATAAAAAATTTCTTTAACTACAACAGAAGTATTTTCTTGTGACCATAAAACTAACGAAAGGAAAACTCCTAAAATACACAGAATTATATCTAAAAAGAGTGATTTCATCTACCTCATTTTATTAACGTATACGATAATTCACCCTTCAATGATACAAAAAAATAACATATTTATTGACATACCTTTCATATCTTCAAAACAGTTTTTGCTAAAAGATCAGAATATTCATTAACCACATGTTTTCATAATTCTATAGTTGCAAATGTACAATATTTTAACTAATTAATACATCCTCTATTGCTTGTTTTTATTTAAATGTACGTTTTGCAGAATCAATAATTTTGTTTATTTTTAGATAAAAATTGACTATGAAAAATTTGATTGCTTTCTTGTCGATAGTAATGTTCTCATTTACATATACTTATTTGAAATCGCAAAATGATTATCTAGTATTATGTTCCATTGCTGATACTAACGACAGTTATTACCAGGCAGCTTTATTATTAAAAAACTACAGAAATGGATCGTTATTGTTTTTCTCGACCAATAATTTACCTCTTCTTCAAAGTCAATTAACACAGGTTAAGCCTCGTTATGTAGCTTTAGTTATGCGTCCCGAAGAAATAGACATCAATTTTGTAAGACGTTTTTTTATGTTAAGTACATATATCGATCCCGATCCGTTTACCGACTTTTCTTACGGCTTTATCACTGGCGCAACGGGACAAGATGCAATAAATTTTGTACAAAACATTATTATGGCTGAAACAAATCATATAGAATTATATCCTCTCCATATAGGTGGTTATGTTGCTTCGTCGTTAAATTTTGTTTTTCAATCTACTGGTGATTTTCTCCAATATCTTAATCCACCTGTTACGAACATCATTTATCTCGAAACCAACGACAACAATATTGGTCGCACTTACTTCCTTCAAAATGCATATTTAATTGAAAACTGTAAATTATTAGACATTGGACATAATGGCGATCCCCACATGTTGTGGTTATTTCAAGGTGGAAACATCAATCCCAATCCTCCTATATGGAGTTATGATTCTACCAAAATAGAGAACCCTCAGTTTGCACGAGCCGGTTTAACAAGCTACGACATAGCAACACTTAACCTTTATCCTGCTGTTGCTTTTAATGGTGCATGTCATTCGGGCGAACCCAAACGCGTAATGGTAGAAGACGATATTGCTGCTACATTTGGTAATACCAATGGAATAACTCAGTTTTATACCATGAGTGACACATTTAGCTTTTGTTTATCTATACTTAAAACTGGAATAACTGGATATTTCGCTCCTTGTGGAGCAAATAATGCCAACGATCAAGCCGAAGATGTGTATCATGCATTTTTATACAACGAACCATTAGGTGATATCCACAAAAGAAGCAACGATGGTGTTGTTATGGGATTTTTTGGTAATCGTCCAAATTTTAAGTTGTACTATCAAGGGCAGTACAATTATGGATGCGATATACTTTCATCAGGATCTTTCAATCCCAGTCAATGGTCGGGAGCATGTTACATGCTTGGTGGTAAAGCTAACCGAATATATTTTGGCGATCCTATGTTTAACCCCTTCTCAAACAACCACTCACCATCGCTAAATATAACTCAATACACGCTCGAATGGAATAAAAACAATTCGGTAATTGTTCATCTTCAATTCAATAAACCCGATGCAACTACTGCATACTTTCCTGTATGGGATAAATTTCATTTCGGTAATACGCGTATTTATATACCTGTTGAGCTTCCAAACTATGTCGTGGGAATTCAAAACATGCAAGTCATTTCTGCTTCAGGCTATTACGATACCGCATTTTTTGCTTTCGAAACATTCGACAACAAAAGCATTTTACATATCGAAACCGCTATCCCAAACAACATGTTCGATGCTATTCATTTTAACATATCATTTCTTGTTGAATTTACTACCACCCAACTAACAAGTTTTCAAAACAATGAATCGTTTATAAAATTATATCCCAATCCGGTCAATAACAAAGCAATCATAGTGTTTTACAACAACGTCCCTCAAAAAATTCAATGTAACATTTTGGATATAACAGGAAAAACTGTTGTATTATATGAGCAATTTTTTTATGAAGGAAATCAGATGATTCATATTCACACCGAACAGTTAGAAAATGGAATTTACTTTTTAACATTATCCTCGAACGAATACCATAAAACAATAAAATTCATAAAATCTAATTAACTGTTTACTTGCAATAAAATTTTCGAACTGTTTTAACGTTTACATCTAAAAAAATTTATGTCGAAAAATTCAACAATAATTTTATTTGGGTGCATAAGTTTTATAATATTAAGCTTACCATTTTTATTTACCACTATTTTCGATTTAAATGTATTAAGTGCTCAAATGCGTTTACGAAAAACACAAAATATTGAAGTTATAAAATTATGGGGACATCGCGATTGGATGTACGAAGAAGTTTCAGCACGTTTAAAAGTCAAAAACAAAGGAGAAATAGTCCTCTATGGTATAAGTGACGATGTATTCAACTACCCTTATTCAGTAGTGCTCTACGAAATTGATGGTTTTTCCTTTATTAAAGCAATCAAAAACAATAATAATACAATAACATACAGTAGCTGTATTAAGATTGGCAAAAACAGTTATCTAGGGAAAAGACTTGGATTAACATTTTACACCATACAAGATGTTATCGATCATTACGATAGTATTGCTAATTTTTTTAAAACTTTTAAGCGATATCCAGAATATAATTATTTCTTAGAAGACAACCAGGAAACGTTCTTATTCATCTTTAATCAAAAATCTTGCGACGTAGATAATATTTTAGATCTCTTCGACACACCAATATACGATTATCTTAAAACCCTCCCATGGCAAAATAATTCGTGCAAACCATAAGAGTTTAATATTTAATAAAAAAAACGCATCTTTGCAAAAAATTTTATGATACCTTGTAATTTTATCGTTACTCTCAGTATTTTTTTTATTTTTCTATATTCATGTTCATCGGTACGTATAATCAAGCCTTTAAATAAAGGCGAAAAACGAGCTTTTGCCGATATAGGCGGACCGCTTGTTCAATTTAATAATATTCCTATATTTTTGCCATTAAGCAGTGTAGGATATGCCTATGGAATGAATCAAAAATTTTCTGTAATTACTGGAATTCACACGACTAGCTTACTTTTTGGCACATTACAAACAGAACTATTTTCAAATATTCGAATAAAAGAGTTTAAAAATACAGGTATTTCTGCTAATGTAGGCGGATATTACTTTTTGGGATTACGCGAATATAAATCGTCATTATATCCTATGTTTGACTTTAATTTTTACTGGAATTACTCTAATAAACCAAGATATTTATATGTTTCGTGTACCAATCTTTTTGAACTACACCATAGCAAAGCCTTCGGCGAACCCATTGCCCAGCGACTAATACCCACTTTGTCGGTTGGACATCGCTGGGAAAAAGAAAAACACGAATGGGGCATTGAACTAAAATACATCAACTTCGTTAAAGACAATCGTAACATTGTTGTCGAATACATTTCACCCACCCATTATGGAACACTCGGTTTAACTTTTTCATTCACTAAAAAATTTTAATTTTATGATGGTAAGAACTTTAATTAGCATAGTATTAATATTTGTTTTAGCTACCGGATGTTTCAAATTCGACGATTTTTTATATAACCCAAATCAACACCCTATTTCTGAATATAAGCTACAACACTACACTGGTGAAGTCGATTTTCGTTTGCAAGACAGTATTCCACTTGCCGATTCAATGGTACATTTATTTACACTAACATCGAAACTTAACAACGATATTAAAAAGATTTATGCTGTTTATATTGGCGACACCAATCGTATTGCTACCGATACTGTCATTTTATATTGTCATGGCAACAAAGATCACCTCGACTTTTATTTTCCGCGTATCCACTTACTGGGCCTGGTTGGAGGGCAACATCGCTATGGTGTTATGTCGTTCGATTACAGAGGTTTTGGATTATCGGAAGGTACACCAAGCGAAGATGGATTATATGCCGATACCGAAGCGGCCATATTGTGGCTAAAACAACATGGCTTAACCGATGACAGGCTTATTATTTACGGATTTAGCATGGGAACAGCACCTGCAACCAAACTTACAGCACATTATAAACATTTAAAACCATCTAAAATTATTCTTGAAGCTCCATTTGCTTCTGCCGAAGTATTTTATCAAGATGCTGTGGGACTGGCTTTACCCGGCTCGTATGTTATGAATTTAAAAATAGAAAATGCCAAACTTATACAACAGGTGCAACAACCTTTTCTCTGGATACATGGAATAAGCGATGATTTTATTTACATTAAAACTCACGGCGAAGTAGTTTTTAAAAATTATCGAGGCACAAAAAAATATGGTGTACGTGTCCCCGAAGCCAATCATTCTGACATTCAGTTAAAACTTGGATTTAGAAAATATACCAGCATTATTCATCAATTTATTACCAATCAATTAAACTATAACGAACTGGTTCAGGAAAACTAACAAATGTATGCTTATAAAAAACATCTTTTGCAAAATAAATCAGGTCGATTACCATTGTCGTTTAATAATGCCGATGCACTATTTGAACGAACAGTTGCACATCATTATGCTACATCAAGGTTTAGGTAGCATAGCACAGTGGAAGCTTTTCCCCGAAAAACTCTACTCTGCAACTCAATTGCCTGTTTTGATGTATGAACGAACAGGCTATGGCGAAACAGGCACATTAAACGACATTTTGCCCGACAACTTTTTGTTTTACGAAGCTTACGAAATATTACCTCAAATTTTAACACACTTTAATATATGCCATTATTTTTTATTTGGTCATAGCGATGGTGCTACCATTTCGCTGCTATACGCTTCGACAAAACCTGCTGGCTTAAAAGGAATAATGGCACTTACACCGCATGTTTTCGTTGAAGAAATTACCATGCAAGGCATACAAAAACTCATTACCGATTACAACAAAGGAATACTATCGTACTTTCTGAAAAAGTATCATTTCGAGAAAACAGATATTTTATTTAAGCGATGGACGCAATTATGGTTAAGCGAACCAATGCTAAGTTGGAATATGTTTGAAGAACTAAAACATATCGAAGTACCTGTTTTTACCGTTCAAGGAACAAACGACGAATTCGGAACACTGCAACAATTGAAACACATTGCTCATTTTTGCTCAACACCAACGGTTCACTACATTATAGAATATGGGCGACACAATCCACATCTCGAATATCCATCTATCATAATCGAAAAAACAAAAAAGGCTATCATAAACGATAGCCTTCTATACTAATAAAACATAATACTATTTTTTGCGTTTAAAAACGTAGCGAGTAATAAATATACCCTGCCCATCTCCTTTTCCTGCATCACTTTCTACTCCACTTGCAACAAAAGCAAGTTCCCATCCTTCTGCTGCCATTTCGTTTAATTTGGAAGTAACAAGAGCATCGTTCGATGCTATGTTCTGAAAGTTAATACCTACCATCGAAAAGAAATTCAACATTTTAGTT
>CALGPK010000032.1 GCA_937960415.1 uncultured Bacteroidales bacterium
AATTGTTTTGCCAATGCAGTAGCGTACGATACAAGCTCGTATGTCGATTTCTTAAATTTGCCATCCCAGTGTTCGAGATATACTATAACGCTCATATTATTAAAATTTTAAAGTTCAACATTAAATAGCTTTAATTTCTTGATGCAACACATGTATTAGTTCATCAATTTGGTCGGCAGGAATCATCTTGCATTTGCCTTTGGGCTGCGGTAAGTCAAAATGTATGTAATCGGTCAGAGGCTGTACATTAGCAGGACTAACCACTTCGATAACTTTAGTTCTGGCTGCCATAATGCCTCTCATGCTCGGGATACGAGGTTCTTTGGCAATACCTTTTTGTACTACGGCTACCAATGGAGTTGGAACATTAAGTAGCTGTTTGCCGCCATCTATTTCGCGGGTAATAAGCACTTGCCCATCGACAATTTCGATAGATGATACCGACGAAACACTTGGTATATTAAGCATTTCGGCAAGCATACCTCCAACAGCATTGCCATTATAATCGCTCGATTCGATACCGGTAAGAATAAGGTCGAATGGGTGACTTTCAAGATATTTAGCAATTTCGTACGCTACTGCGTAGGCATCGGTAGGTACAGCATCGATACGAACAGCATGATCTGCACCAACCGATAATGCTTTGCGGATAGTAATTTCTGTATCCTTAGTACCAACGTTAATAACTGTAATATTGTCGATTAAACCACCGGTGGTTTCTTTCAGCTCCATGGCACGGGTTAATGCCAATTCGTCCCATGGATTAATTATCCATTGAACACCAGTAGCATCAAACTGACTACCATCGGAGGTAAATTTAATTTTGGTAGTAGTGTCGGGTACATTACTAATGCAAACTAAAATTTTCATAAAACATTTATTTTAAATAATTTATTCACTTAATATGGCTCTGGAAATAACGATACGCTGAATTTCGGAAGTACCTTCGTAAATTTGAGTTAGTTTAGCTTCGCGGAATAAACGTTCTACATGGTATTCTTTTACATATCCGTATCCACCATGAATTTGAACGGCTTCGGTGGTTACTTCCATTGCTATATCGGCACAATAACGCTTAGCCATAGCACTTATAAGACCAAATGGCTGATGCATATCTTTTAATGTAGCTGCTTTGTAAACCAACAATTTGGCAGTTTCAATTTTTACTGCCATGTCGGCAAGCTTAAAAGCAATAGCCTGATGATTGGCTATTTCGGTGCCAAAAGCTTTGCGTTCTTTGGCATATTTCAATGATCGCATGTACGCACCTTCGGCAATGCCCAATGCTTGTGCTGCAATACCAATACGACCTACTTCGAGGCATTTCATAGCAAACTTAAATCCAAAGCCATCTTCGCCGATACGGTTTTCCTTTGGAACCTTTACATTGGTGAACATAACAGAATGAGTATCGCTACTTCGCATTCCCATTTTGTTTTCATGTGGTCCAAGGGTTATGCCCGGAGTATCTTTCTCTACAATAAATGCATTGATACCTTTATGCCTGAGTTCGGGTTTGGTTTGAGCAATTACAATATAATAACCAGCAGTACTGGCACTAGTTATCCAGTTCTTAACGCCGTTAATCAGATAATAATCGCCCATATCTTCGGCTAAGGTTTTTTGATGGGTGGCATCGCTTCCGGCTTCGGGCTCCGATAGCAAAAAGGCTCCTATAACTTCACCACGAGCCATGGGTTTCAGATATTTTTCTTTTTGATATTCGTTTCCAAAATTTTCTACTCCCCAACAAGCTAAAGAATTGTGTACCGATAAAATAACCGCTAACGATGAATCGTGTTTAGCCAACTCTTCAAGAACTAAAACATACGATAAGGAATCCATCCCTCCGCCATCGTATTTAGGATCGACGGTCATTCCAAAAAAACCCAACTCTTTCATGCGTTGAACGTGCTTGTATGGGTACTCGGCTTTTTCGTCGCGTTCAATTACATCGAGTAATGCTTCACGCTCAGCTAAATCGCGTGCAGCTTGTTGTATTAATTTTTGTTCTTCGGTTAATTCAAAATTCATATTTCAATTTTTTTTGCAAAAATACAAATAGTTTATTCTTATGCAATTACCTATATGAAAATCTAGCGATATTTTGCTATTTTATCGTCGATAGTTGCATGTGCATTCCGAATGCTGTGAATTTTCATATTGATAAGTAACGATTGAGTGTCGTACTTAAAACACTCCTGATGCACTTCTTTAACCAGCATTAACGCATCGTCTAAAGTACATTCTACCACCGTTTCGAAAGGACAAACCAAATACTTATAACCTTTAGATGCAATGAGTTCAATCATTTTATCAATAACATAGTAAGGATGTGTTGCATTTGTTGTTGGCAAGACTTGTATAGCTAACAATATTTTATTGCCGGTCGATTCCATCAAAAAAATGCTGTATTTCTTTTCGATTCAATTTTTTTACATTAGTAATGATAAATTTTTCGAGAATATTTAGTTGATACTCCTTAAAAGAATGGATAATTTTTTTAAAAACTTCTTTCAAATCAGTATTAAAAGGTAATAAGACAAGAATATTGATAAATGGGAATTGTATCAATATTTCTTCAACTTTACCTTGATATTCTTCTACAATTGTTTGAATTTCTATTTCAATCAATTTCTGTTGTCCTTCGGATAAAGTATCGTTTAAAATTTTAAAAACTACAAAATATCGTAGTAAATTATCATCGCCTCCAAGCCCTGAAGATATAATGATCTGATTTTCGTTAAGAAACTCCGATTCCAAAAGAGTTCGACTTTCGATATAGGCTAATCTTGCCCAATCGGACAATTCGCTGTCGGGGTTTTGCAAATATTTTTCGATAAGACGATAAGCTTCGGGTTTGGTAATTGAAGCTAACTGGGCCAGTAGCCATTTTTTATCGGCAATGGATATGTCGGGATTAAACAACCAGCTTGCATTTTGTAATATAGTGTCGTAGCTGAGGTTTTCTTTTACCTTTTTCGATGTTTCGAAATATTCGATTTGCGTTTCGAGTGGAATAGAGTTTGGGATAATATTGATTTTATCGGGTTGAATACCGAGAATATCCTGAATCATTTTATAAAGCCTGCCCTTCATCAAGCGTTATTGAAATAATTTACAAACCTACGAGATTTTTTTTGATTAGACAAATGAAAATCTCAGCAATGGCTAAAAGAATTGACGAACAATATATTGTGCAATTTGAACAGCATTAGTAGCTGCACCTTTTCTAAGGTTATCGGCTACAACCCACATATTAAGGCCATTGTCAATAGAGTTGTCTCTACGTATTCTACCTACAAAAACCTCATTTTTGCCCTTAGCAAATCGTGGAGTTGGATAATAATTTTCATGTGGTTTATCCATAACAACAATACCGGGTTGATGGGTCAATAATTCGTATATCTGCTGCATTTCGAACGGCTTTTCTGTTTCTACGTTGATGCTTTCGGAATGTCCTCCTATAACAGGAACACGGACAACGGTTGAAGTAATTTTTATCTGTTCATCGTTTAAAATTTTGCGTGTTTCGTTTATAAGTTTTAATTCTTCGGTAGTATATCCGTTATCGTCAAATGAGCCTCCGTGAGGAAAACAGTTCAAATCGATGGGGTGCGGATAAATCATTTCGGCATTTTTGCCCTTACGCTCCGCCATAAGTTGATTAACTGCCTTCATACCCGTACCGGTTACGGACTGATAGGTTGACACTACAACACGTTTTATTGTAAAGTGCTGATGTATAGGATACAATGCCAGTACCATTTGTATGGTTGAGCAGTTGGGATTAGCAATAATACGAGTTTCTGGCCGAATGGTATGTGCATTTATTTCGGGAACTACTAAGGGGACATTAGGGTATAGCCGCCATTGCGAAGAATTATCAACAACATACGCACCTTTTTCGGACAGTATGGGAGCAAGAAACCTCGATACTTCACTGCCAGCCGAAAAAATAGCAATATCTATGGGTAAGCTTAAAAGCTGTTGAATTGTCATTACTTTATATGGTCGATTTTTAAAAGTTATGATTTTGCCTTTTGATTTTTCGGAAGCACACAAGTATAGGTTTTTGAACGAAAAATTAAATTCGTCGAGCACTTTTAAGATTTCGTTTCCCACCAAACCTGTTGCGCCAACAATAGCTAAATTTATCATATATTTTCTAAATTTGATGTATATTTTCCGATAATGTTTCCTTGCTCGTCGAACTCTATACGCTCTTTTACAAGTCCGTTGTTGTGAAAACTAACTATCGAATGTAATTTACCACCAGGATAGTAATACTTCCATACACCAATACGCTTTCCCATTTTGAAATACTCCTCACCATAGAATCCGTCTTCGGTCCAGGTTTTAAAAAGTCCGTCTATGGAATCGTTTACAAAATTGCATTCGGCTTTCAATTTTTTTGTTTTATAATATAGCCGAAATGGTCCATGTTTTTTTCCTTCTTTATAATAAACAATACTTTCGATGCTGCCATCGTCGTAATAACGGTACGAAGGACCTTCGAGGAGTTTGTTTTTCAATCGTTCTTTTTGCTGCAATACACCATTTTCGTTATAGCGTAAAACATACTGTATATCGGCCGAATCAATGGTTCTTGCCTTCATCTTACCATTTTCGTAATATTGCTCAAAACCAGTTGGTTTACCTTGAACATAAAACATCTTAAGACTAAGCCTGCCATTGGGATAAAAGCGAAGATAATACCCATGAGCAATACCATTTTTGTATGTTTTAACGGATTTTAATTTACGATCGTTGTAATATGTTCTTAAAAAACCGGTAAGAGGTTTTTTGCTGGCTTTAGTATAAACGCTATCGTTTGAAACTATAATTTCTTCTGGCAAAAATGAACGACTACAAGATAGAAAAATAATTAACACAAACAACCATTTAATCGACGGTAACATTTTTTCCATGGCAATGTTTATATTTTTTTCCACTACCACAAGGACAAGGATCATTACGCCCAATTTTCTTTTCTACACGAACAGGTTCTGCCCTTCGTTCTTGCTGTTGCTGACCCGATGTTGCGTAATAATCGTCTCTGCCCGTTTTCATTTTGCTCAAATCGGTTTTAAGAGGTTCCCTGGCTTCTTTAACATCATCGGGATTTTGCATAGGGATATAACCCTTTGTAAGCAACGATACAATTTGCTTGTTTGCCTCTTCTTGCATGCGATTAAATAACTCCGTAGCTTCGAACTTATAAACCAATAAGGGGTCTTTCTGTTCGTAAACTGCATTTTGAACCGAAGTTTTTAAATCGTCCATTTCGCGAAGATGTTCTTTCCATAAGTCGTCTATAACAGCCAGAATAGCAGTTTTTTCAAAATTTTTAATCAGTTCTTTCCCCTCCGATTCTACCGTTTTTTTAAGGTTAGTAATCACTTGATACATTCGAATCCCATCGGTTATAGGAACTATGATATTTTGATAAACATGTCCGCTTGTTTTATAAACATCTTTAATGATAGGTAGTGCAAGCTGAATCATATGAACTGACTTGCGTTGATAATGCTCCCATGTTTTCTGAAACAACATTTCGGACTGTTCGTTTTCGTTCATCTGTACATAATCGGTAGGCGAAATGGGATTTTCGATACCAAGTAGTTTGATAATTTCGAGTGAAAAGTCTTCGTACATATCTTCGCCGTAAAAATCGTTGACCAATAACTGACAAACATTTTGTAACGTATTGGCTATATCCACAGCAAGTTTTTCGCCAAATAATGCATTTCGGCGTCGTTCGTATATTTTTTTACGTTGAAAATTCATCACATCGTCGTATTCGAGCAGTCGTTTGCGTATTCCGAAATTGTTTTCTTCAACTTTCTTTTGTGCTCGTTCGATGGAGCGGCTAATCATTGGGTGCTGTATAACCTCACCCTCTTTAATACCCATACGGTCCATGAGTCGAGCTATGCGGTCGCTACCAAAAAGTCGCATCAGGTCGTCTTCGAGCGAAACGTAAAATTGCGATGTACCGGGATCTCCCTGACGACCAGCACGCCCTCTAAGCTGACGGTCAACACGACGCGACTCGTGACGCTCTGTACCAATAATAGCTAAACCACCTGCTTTACGCACCTCATCGCTCAGTTTTATATCGGTACCACGACCTGCCATATTCGTTGCAATAGTTACCGTACTGGTTTTACCTGCTTCGGCAACAATCTCTGCTTCGCGTTGATGTTGCTTGGCATTTAATACATTATGTTTAATGCCACGCAATTTTAGCATTCGGCTCAAAAGCTCGCTAATTTCGACCGATGTAGTACCCACCAATACAGGTCGTCCTTGAGAAGTAAGCTGCACAATTTCTTCAATCACAGCATTGTATTTTTCGCGTTTGGTTTTATATACCTTATCTTCATAGTCTTTTCTAATAACGGGTTTATGTGTAGGAATAACCACTACATCAAGCTTATAAATGTTCCAAAACTCCGCAGCTTCTGTTTCGGCAGTTCCAGTCATACCTGCAAGTTTGTGATACATGCGGAAATAATTCTGTAGCGTGATAGTAGCAAAAGTTTGAGTAGCTGCTTCGACTTTTACATTCTCCTTTGCTTCTATAGCTTGATGTAAGCCATCGGAATATCTTCTACCTTCGAGAATACGTCCGGTTTGCTCATCAACAATTTTTACCTCATTGTTCATAACCACATACTCTACATCTCTTTCGAACATAGTATATGCTTTGAGCAACTGGTGAATAGTATGAACACGTTCGGATTTTACTGCATAATCGCGCAATAGATCATCTTTTGCCTTTAATTTTTGTTCGTTACTTAAATTGGACTTTTCTATTTCGGCAATGCGTGTACCAATATCGGGTAGTACAAACATATGCGGGTCATCGGACGAAGAAGTAATGTAATCAATTCCCTTATCGGTGAGTTCAACGGTATTCTGCTTTTCGTCTATAACAAAATAAAGCTCATCGGTAATTTCAGGCATTCGTTTGGCATTTTCCTGCAAATAAATATTTTCGGTTTTGAGCAAGAGTGTTTTCATACCTTGCTCGCTCAGGAATTTTATCAGAGCTTTGTTTTTGGGTAATCCTTTAAACGCTCTTAACAAAAGTACGCCACCTTTTTCGGTATCGCCACTTTGTATTAGCCTTTTGGCCTGATTGAGCAAATCGTTGACCAAATTTTTCTGTGCGTTTACAATGCGTTCTACCTTTGGTTTAAGCTCCATAAACAACTGGTCTTCGCCTTTGGGAACAGGTCCACTAATAATAAGTGGTGTACGGGCATCGTCAATTAATACCGAGTCAACCTCGTCGACAATAGCATAATGATGTGTTCGCTGTACCAAATCGTCGGGACTAATAGCCATATTGTCGCGCAAATAGTCGAAACCGTATTCGTTGTTGGTTCCGTATGTAATATCGGCCAAATAAGCATTTCGACGAGCAGCCGAATTGGGTATATGTTTATCGATACAATCAACCCTCAGTAAATGGAATTCGTATATAGGTCCCATCCATTCGCTATCGCGTTTAGCCAGATAGTCGTTGACTGTTACCACATGTACTCCTTTTCCTGCCAGAGCATTTAAAAATACTGGCAATGTAGCAACCAGCGTTTTACCTTCGCCGGTTGCCATTTCGGCAATTTTACCCTGATGCAATACATATCCCCCAATAAGCTGGACATCGTAATGTACCATATCCCACGTAATCTCGTTACCACCAGCTATCCACTTATTTTTCCAAATAGCCTTATCGCCTTGAATCACTACATTGCTCTTTCGTGCTGCCAAATCGCGATCGAAATCGGTAGCTGTTACAATCAATTCTTCGTTTTCTGCAAACCTGCGAGCCGTTTCTTTAACAATAGCAAAAGCTTCGGGCAATACTTCCAATAATATTTCTTCTATTTTTTTATAAACTTCTTTCTGTAGTTTTTCGATTCTATCGTAAATATGTTCTTTTTCTGCAAGCGATACATTTTCACTTTCTGCTTCCTGTTTTAGCTTTTCTATTTCCTGTTCTTCGGCTGCAAAATATTGTTGAACTTTTGCCTTGAGCTGTTGAGTCCGCTCGCGTAATTCATCGTTCGACAATAATTTTAATGTTGCAAAGATTTCGTTGATTTGATGAACCACAGGCATTATTTCTTCTATATCTTTTTCCGATTTACTCTTGAAAAACTTCTTCAAAAAATTTCCGATATTCATATACTATTATTTGTTATTAAAGACAAAGGTACGTTCATTTTTTGCAATAAGCAAGAGATTGTGTTTTAGGAATGATGCCATATTCTTTATGATAAACAAATTGCAACAACAAGTTTGGTTGTTTTTAGCGAGTACATAATCTTTGCTTTCATTGCCTTGTCGCTTCATATATTTGATTTAAACTATGTCGTCTTTACAAATATAAATCCAAATATTTGGGTTTAGAAAAAGGCTTGTATGATAAAGCGTTAGCAAAGCGAAAAAAGTTGATCTTTTTCTTGATTACATTGTATTAAAAATTTTCTATTTTAGCCATTGGATAAACGATACAAGCTACTACAAAAGGACATACAAAGAAAACTTTGAAAAATGGGCACATACTCTTAATGCAAAGCATTCGTAATGAATGGATGAACATAGGTATACATATCTGAAAATCAGCACTCTATAATGAAAAAAAAATAAAAATCAGAAAGTATTTTAACTTTTATTAACATCCGATATTTACTTTATTTTAATTTCATTTTTTTTGGTGTATTTTTTTTTTAGTTTTGCAACATCATCAATGGGGTGCCTTAATACAACGGGCTGAGATCATACCCTTTGGACCGGGACGGGTAATGCCGAGCCGGGAAACTTAAAGACTCCATTGACAACTTTAATATTGTTTAACTTAAAAAAAAGTTGTTATGAAACGGTTATTATTTTCTTATTTAATTTTTTTGCAGTTGTTATCAGCTATTGCTCAAACAACTATTAGTGGCAAAGTAGTAGACGAAGAAGACAAACCCTTGCCACTGGCAAACGTGCTTATCGAAAATACGTTTATTGGGACATTTACCAATAGTCAAGGCGAATTTATAATTAAAAACATCAAACCAGGTAAATATCAGTTACGAGTAAGTTTTATTGGTTACGAAAGTTTTGTACAAAATATTGAAGTTAAAGAAAACGTTGAGCCTCTTGTTATTAAATTAAAAAAATCGGCATTTATTGCCGACGAGATCATTGTACAAGCAACTCGAACCAGTGAGCAGAACACAGCAAACATAAAAATTATTGAAAAAGAAGAGTTGCAAAACAAACAGCTTGTTCAAGACATTCCTTACTTATTGAGCTTTAGTCCATCGGTTGTATCGAGCTCCGATGGAGGTGTTGGTGTGGGGTATACCAAACTATCGGTACGTGGTACTGATGTTCGTCGAATCAATGTTACCATAAACGACATACCACTCAACGATGCCGAATCGCATGGTGTGTGGTGGGTCGATTTACCCGACATTGTATCATCGACCGATAATATTCAAATTCAGCGTGGAGTGGGCAGTTCTACCAATGGAGCCGGAGCGTTTGGAGCCACCATAAACCTTCAAACTAAATCATTGAACAAAGAACCATTTGCCGAATTATTTGCCGGATATGGACGATTTAATACTTCCAAGTTTATGGTTAATAGCGGTACGGGTTTAATCAACAATCGATTTTCGGTAGATGTGCGATTATCAAAAATAAAGACCGATGGTTTTATTGATCGAGCTTTTAGCGATCTTAAATCGTATTATTTCTCAGCTGGTTATCATTCCGAAAAAAGCATGCTTAAATTCATCCATTTTGCAGGTTATGAAAAAACATATCAGGCATGGTATGGTGTACCTAAGGACTCATTGAAAACAAATCCTACCTTTAATCCGTACACATATTTTAATCAGACGGATAATTACTGGCAAAGCCACTATCAATTACATTTCACAAGAGAATTATCTCATCGGTTAAATCTTCATTCTGCCTTACACTATACACGTGGAAAGGGATATTACGAAAACTTTGAAGATACAAAGCAATTCTCATCGTACGGACTACCAAATTTTATTAGCGGAAACGACACTATTAAAGCATCGAGCTTTATCAATCAGAAATGGCTCGATAATGACTTTTACGGTTATATTGGTTCATTAAACTATAAACATCGTAAAATAGACATGACCATTGGTACTGCTATTAACCGTTACGAAGGCAGACATTTTGGCGAAATTATTTGGGCAAAGTTTATGCCTTTAATTGATCCGAACTATCGGTGGTATTATGGTACGGGCGATAAAATAGATGGAAACATGTTTGTAAAAACCAGTTATCATTTAAGTGAAAAAATCATTACAACCCTTGACATGCAATACCGATATATTGATTATAAAATTAAAGGCAGTAATGATGATTTGAGAATCTTTGATCAACATCATATTTTCCAATTTTTTAATCCGAAAGGATCGGTTTATTACGTTATAAACAGCTACTCGAGCCTTGGTGCATCAATAGCAACAGCACATCGCGAACCAACACGTGCCGACTTTGTTGATGCCGACACTAACAAAATGCCCAAAGCTGAACGTCTTGTTGATTACGAACTTTCGTACCAATGGAAAAGCGAAAACGTTTTTCTGAACTTAAACGCCTACTACATGAATTATTTTAATCAACTTGTAATGACCGGTGAATTAAACAATGTTGGCACTCCCATTCAAACAAACGTAGGTAAAAGTTTTCGTCGTGGAATAGAAGCCGAATTAGGCCTGAAACTTACATCCAGCCTTATGTGGATGTCGAATGCAACATTAAGCCAAAATAAAATTAAGGCCTTTACAGGTTACTTCGACGACTGGGACAATGGCGGACAAAAATCAGAAGAATATCGAAATACCGACATCTCATTTTCGCCCAACCTTATTGCTAATAGTATGATTCAATATACTTATCAAAAAAAATTGGCAATTCAGGGAATTTACAAATATGTTGGCAGCCAGTATTTAAGTAATACCCAAAAAGCAGAAACAAAAATTCCTGCTTATTGGTCGCTAAACTTACTGATAAATTATTACCTGTATCCGCAATGGTGTAAGGAAATTCAACTGCAGCTTTCTGCCCAAAATTTATTAACTAATATCTTTGTTACTCATGGCTGGGTATATAGCTATTATTGGAATGGTAAACTTGAAAACATCATTTATTACTATCCACAAGCCAATAATGTTGTTATGGGCAGTATCATTTTCAGATTTTAAAGAGCTGCCAAAAGCAATTCGATAGGCTTGTATTGTATATCAAACATATCTCCTATAAATTGGTTGGTAAGCATACCATTAAATACATATATACCGTTGCGATATCCTGTATGCTCCTTTGCCAATTGTGTAATTGAGCCTGCTACTCCTAAGTTTACGATAAAAGGTGCTAAGATATTGCTTAGTGCATAAGAAGCAGTACGGGCAACACGCGATGGAATGTTAGGCACACAGTAATGAATAATGCCATGTTTTTCGAAAACCGGGCTGGCATGGGTTGTTAATCTTGAAGTTTCGATGCATCCACCCTGATCGATACTTATGTCTACCACTACACTCCCCTTTTTCATAAGCTTTATCATCTCTTCGGTTACCATAAACTGTGGTTTATTTTCGAGAATACGCATTGCGCCAATAAGCACATCGGCTGTTTTAAGAGCATTGGCAAGCACCACTGGATGTATTACCGATGTATAAATTCGCTGCCCTAAGTTGTTTTGCAAGCGTTTAAGTTTGTACGCCGAGGTATCAAATATTTTCACTATAGCACCTAAACCTAATGCTGTTCGAGCAGCATATTCTCCTGCTGTTCCAGCTCCTATAATCACTACTTCCGATGGATTAACACCAGTTATTCCACCAAGCATTTCGCCTTTGCCATTATGAGCATTGCTCAAATACTCGGCAGCAATGAGTATAGATGTGTTACCTGCTATTTCGCTCATCGAACGAACAATAGGATAGCAGTTATTTTCGTCTTTCAAATATTCAAAAGCAACACATGTAATACGTTTTTGACACAAACGATGAATATAATCGCGTGTTTTAGTATACACATGCAATATAGATATTAACAATTGATCTTCGTGCATCAAACCAATTTCGGCATCGGTCAATGGCGATACTTTTAGAATAATATCGGACTGGGCAAACACATCTTCTTTGTTGTTTACAATGATAGCGCCTGCTTCGCTAAATTGATAGTCGTAAAAATTTGCTGCTTTACCAGCATTCGATTGGATAAGCACTTCGTGGCCATTGTTTACAAGCAAATCTACCGTTAGAGGGGTAAGGGCAATTCGATTTTCTTCATTGCTCTCCTCTTTAGGAATTCCTATAACGTATCGCTTTGAACGATTTCTGATAGCTAATTTTTCCTCCTGAGTTAATAACTCAGTAACTCTGAGATCGCTGGTTTGAATATTTTGTTTTTTTTGAGCCATGGTTTAAACTTTTAGAACTTTATACGTAAATATGCATAGTACGGTTACCATTCTCTTCTACCTCTAATTGTATTTTTAAATAATCGTACCTATTGAGTATAGGTTCAGCTATATCGGGCCATTCAATAAAAACGTAATTTTCGGATGTTAAATACTCTTCAAAACCGATGTCAAGCAATTCATTTACATGATTGATACGGTACAAGTCGATGTGATATATGGAAAAATTAACAGATGTTGGATATTCGTTTACGATAGCAAAAGTGGGGCTATTTGCCTCCATTAAAGCTCCCAGCTGACGGACTAATTCGCGTATAAGGGTAGTTTTACCCGATCCCATTTCACCATAAAATGCCCAAATCTTATAATCTTTTCCCAACGACCTCAGTCGTTTGACAACCAAATGCAAATGCTGCAAATTTGAGTAATCGATGGATATCATAACTTAGGAACAAGTAGAGCATACGGAATAAGCATTTCGTCGAGGCTTACTCCCCCATGCTGATAGGTTTTTTGATACATATTGACATAATAATTATAATGATTGGGGTATACAAAAAAGTCCTGATTCAAAGCAAAAATGTAAGTCGAAGCTACAGTAGATTTAGGCAAATAAACCTGCGATGGATCTTTTATTTCGAATACATCCTTTGACGGATAATTCATGTTTCTGCCTTGTTTGTAACGAAGATTAGATGTAATATTGCGTTCGCCAATAACCTTTATCGGATTGTAAATACGAATAGAGCCATGATCGGTTGTAACAAAAAGCGTATAATCGGACTCACGCAATTTTTGAATGATTTCGAGCAAAGGACTATGCTCAAACCATGAATTGACTATGCTCTTGTAAGCACTATCGCTATCGGACAACTCACGTAAGGTTTTCGATTCTATTTGAGAATGTGATAAAATATCGATAAAGTTGTACACGACAACTAATTTTTGGTATTTCTGCAAAATATTGGGCAAGTCGCTCGAAAAAATTTTGCCGTCGTTGTTCGAAATAATCTTTTTAAAAAAATACTGGTCTTTTACCCCCAAACGACTACATTGTTTTTTAAACAATTCTTCTTCAAACTTATTTTTCAAACCTTCTTCGTCGTCGTTGAGCCATATATCGGGAAAAATTTTCTCAATTTCCGAAGGCATTAGCCCCGAAAACATGGCATTGCGTGCATACGATGTAGCCGTTGGCAAGATAGAAACATATAAGTCGGTTTCTATATTATACCACTTTATCAGATGTCTTGAAATAGCTAACCAGTGGTCGTAGCGAAGATTATCAATCAACAGTAATGCTATTTTCGGGTGCTGCTGGGCAATAGGAAAAAATTTTTTTTGCAATAAATTAGCCGACATCAACGGACGCTCTATCTGCTGTTTGAACCAACCGATATAATTTTGTTTGATAAACTTGCCAAACTGTATGTTAGCCTCTTTGTGTTGGCTTTGCAATGTTTCGCTTAGATTCTGCTCGTTGATTTGCTCAAACAAGTCTTCGAAATAAACAATATCTTTGTATATCTGCTTCCAATCGTCGAGTGTATAAGCCAACGAAATACGCTGCGAAAGTTTATTAAATTCGGTCAGATATTCGGTTCTCGACTTTTCGGTAACCAACTGATTTTTTTCTACGATTTTCTTTAATGCCAACAACAATTGATTGGGTTTAACAGGTTTTATGAGATAATCGGAAATATTTGAGCCAATGGCGCTATCCATTATGTTTTCTTCTTCGCTTTTTGTCATCATAATGATAGGCAAATGCGGCTTAATTTTTTTGACTTCGGATAGTACTTCTAATCCACTTAATCCGGGCATGTTTTCGTCTAGAATAACAATATCAATGTATTGATTTTCTATTACTTGCAATGCGTCGGTACCATTCGAAACCGTTAGCAATTCATAGCCTTTGCTTTGCAGGAAAATAAAATACGGTTTTAGCAAATCTATTTCATCGTCGACCCATAGAATTTTCACTGGTTTAGCCATGTTACGGATTTTTCTTCTTTAGATATTTCTTTTTGAAAAACTTAATGTACCGTTCGATTTCGCCATTCGATTGTAATTTGGTATAATTTGCATCAGATATAACAAAGAAATAATACTGTTTTTCGTTAATAGTGCGAAAAACAACATCGGTATTTTTATTAACATGTTTGTAATATTTAACTGCCTCGTTATAATTGGCAAATGGAAAAACTTTGATATAATAATAACGATCGTTCCAGATACCATTTAAAATCTGAAAATCGAACATACTGAAATAATCAATATTGTATCCAAACAAATTGTACTTTAAACGATTGATATCGGCATTTTTATCGAGTAAAATAATAAATTGATAATTGTCTTTTTCGTCGAACACAAATAAGGGATCGTCTGCTTCATCTTTCGATTGTTCTTGCTGCTGTGCAGATGGTTTTTGCTGTTGATTTTGGATGGACGATGTTGGTTGTTGTTGATTTTGTTTTGCATTTTGTTTAACGGCAAGCAACAGGTTCGGATCGTAATTGTTTAATGTAGCCAACAAATGTTCTGCATGTACTTTTTCTTCTGTTCCCGGATATTGCTCAATAATGTGTGTCAATTCGCTTTTATATTCGTTAAAATTTCCCGTTCGTGCTTTAGCCATGGCATTCAACAATTTAAACTTAACAAAAACAGGGCTATCGTTGTACAACGAATCGGCAATGCGATAATGCCTGAAAACTGCAGGATAATCTTCGTCTTTAAACAAATTAAAGGCTTCTTCGTATAGTGCTTTAATTTTAAAATTACGCTGCTCTAAGTCCTTTAAGTAATTTGGGTTTGTAAGTAATTGCGCAAACTGGCTTTCGGGGAACTCCTGAATCAGTTTTTGACGATACATATTAGCAACGTCATCTTTACCTATTTTCAAATTCAACTTGTAAAGATCGTAGTACACCAAGAGTTTGTACGAAGTATTGGGGAATCGGTCGAGAAGCGTTACAAACTGTTTAATAGCCAGTTGATAATCCTCGAGCTGACTCATAGCAGCTTCGCCCGATTTAAAAAGAGCTTCTTCGATGCGTTGATTCGAAAGTTTCATTAACGAATCTGTTAAAGGCAAATTTTTTAAGTAGTACTCGCGTTGTTTGGGATTGTTTTCGGCAATCTGTTGAATATTTTGCGTATTTGTTTGCAATGTATCTTCCGATGACGAAGCTAAAACAATGGATTTATTTTTTCTTCGCCAATCATCTTCTAGCTTGCGTGTTCCCCACTTCCTTTTAAACTCAGCAGCGCCTAAAGCTAAGGTAGAGGGATTATAAAAGTACCATTTGCCGCCTTGGTTTTGATTAGCAAGGGGATTATTATTTTGAGGATTCATAAACATTATGTTTTGAGCTTGCTGCTGTTCTTCTTCGCGTTGACGTTTTTCTTCGTCGAGTATTTTCTGAATAAGGTCGTCAATCATTTTTAATCGTTCTTTTTCGGGCATCTTAGCCAGTTGTTGTAGGCTGTCTTCTGTTTGGATAATTTTTAAGTTTTCTGCTATAACCGATAAATTTTCTGCCAGTTTTTCTATCCGTTTATAATCGGGATGCTCTTTGTTTAATAAGGTAATAGACGAATCGTAATAGGCTTGTGCCAGCACATAATCTTTTTTGTTGAAGTATATATCGCCCAATGCTAAATAAGTAACTGCTTTTTGATTGTCATTTGATTTGTTGTGTTGTAAGCTTAATTTGTAATATTTTAAAGCATCGGCTAGATGGTTTTCTTTGTAATACAAATTAGCGATGGCATAATAAATCTGATCGTAGTAATCGATGTTTTTATCGTCTTTAAGCATTTTAAAGAGTTCTTTGCGAAGATATTCGGCATTGTTTCCTTCGAAGCAGGTAGCACGATTGATTTGTGCATTAAAAGTCATTTCGTAACGATTACTGTATTTTATTGCATAGGTATAATATTGCGATGCTTTACTTAGATTTTTATTGAACTGATACAACTGGGCTAAAATATAATACATTCGAGCCTTTTCCTGACGTTTAGTAGTTAGTTTTATTGCTGTGGTTAATTTGCTAATTGCATCGGAATAATTTTGTTGTTTAATATAAAGCTGTGCATATGCCTGATAAAGGTGCTTACGCAAGGTATTCGGAAAATCATTATCGCCATCTTCTCTATCGAGCAATGCACGTGCATCGTCGTATTTAGTAAGCTGAACATAAGTCATTGCCAGCCATATAGCAGCTTCGTGTTTTATTGGATCCCATGAATATTCTTTAATAATGTATTCAAAATTTTCTTCAGCAGCATACCAATCGTGATTTACAAAATTTGCCTTTCCGTGCATGAGCCATGCATCGGGTACCCAATTGCAATATTCTGTGCGATTGTAAAAATCCTTTTGTTTTGGAGTAAGGTTGCCTTTTTTACGTTCTGGCTTTACTGTTATAGAATGTTTTTTAATGACAATAGCCGCCTTATCTTTGGCACGTTGCATATCGGACGATGCCTGAGAAATAGCATCTTCATTTAAAAAAGGAAAAACATTTAACAGCAAGGCATAATTGTCGTACGGATTGGTATATATTTTTTTTATTCCTTGCTTGTATGCCTCGTTTCCATTGAAGTACGCATTGTAATGAGAAGTAAGATTATGATACGATCGTGAAACAAAGGTATTCCTTTTGGTTGAACAAGAAACAAGTACAAACAATAGTGTCGATATAGCAACAAATATCTTCATAAAAACGTATGCAAAATAACTAAACTTTTGCAAATTTATTGTACTGGTTGTAAAAAAATAAGGGCAAGCTCCTTATATCGCACCGCTACAACCTTCTACCCTTGCTTTCTTCCGAACCTGGGGGAGTTTGAAGGGAGCTGGTCGTATAAGACTTGCCCGTGGCAAAGGTACTAATTTTTTTCATAAATTGCAATTATTGGTCTAACTTTTCAAAAATAGAGTTCTTGCTTTTAAATTCGGGTACTATTTCTTTCATTATTCCTACAATCAAATAATTATCAAAAGTATCCAATGCCTGCAACAGACGGTTTATTTGTTCGGATATAACCTCGAATCTTACCTCAGCCACTTTTGCAATCATAATTAGTGGATGGTATGTAGGCAAGGTATTTTCTTTGTTATTCAAAAGTTCTTCGTATATTTTTTCACCGGGTCGTAAACCAGTAATTTTTATTTCGATATCTTTTCCTTCTTTAAGTCCGGCTAGACGAATCATTTTTTTGGCTAAATCGAGTATCCTGACAGGCTTGCCCATATCGAAAATAAAAACTTCGTTGTTGTTGCCCATAGCTCCTGCTTCGAGTACAAGCTGGCAAGCCTCGGGAATAGTCATAAAATAGCGAGTAATATCGGGATGAGTAACGGTGACAGGTCCTCCCTGTTCTATTTGCTGTTTGAAGCGAGGGATTACCGAACCTACAGAACCTAACACATTACCAAAACGAGTAGTTATAAATTTAGTAGTCGAAATAGTGCCCAAAGCCTGGCAATACATTTCGGCAATTCGTTTAGATGCACCCATCACGTTTGTTGGATTGACTGCTTTATCGGTTGAAATCATCACAAAGCGTTGTACCTGATATTTGTGGGCAAGGTCGGCAAGAATTTTTGTACCCTTAATATTGGTAAGCACTGCCTCGGCAGGGTTGTTTTCCATAACGGGCACATGCTTGTAGGCTGCAGCATGATATATGACTTGTGGTTTGTACCGCTGTATCATGTATTCGATACGTTTCTCGTTGGTAATATCGCCCAAAATATATTTGTACCGGCTAAAACAATATTTTTCTTCTAATTCCAGAACAAGGTCGTACATGGCACTCTCTGCCTGGTCGTATAACACAATGGTGTGTGGTTCGAAATGAGTTAGCTGCCCAACAATTTCGCGTCCTATAGAACCAGCCGCACCGGTTACCAATACTACCTTGTTTTTTATTTGATCTGAAATTTTTTGTGTATCTAACTGAATTACTTCGCGTTCAAGCAAATCTTCAATTTTAATTTGCTTAAGTTGATTTATATTTAATTCGCCACTAATCCACAATTTTAGCGATGGTACTTCGTAAACCTTCAAATTCCAATAAAGGGCATGCTCACTTATCTCTTTTTTCTGGGTTTTAGAAAGTTTCTCATCGGCTATCATCACAACCTGCACGTTCATTTTTTTTATCACCCATTCAAAGTCGCTATATGGGAAAATTTGCACACCTTCGAGACGCAGTCCCTTTGTTTGTGAGTGAAAGTCAAAAAAAGCCACTACCCGGTAATTTACGGTAATATCGTTATCGAGGCTACGCTTAAGCGAAATAGCAAGGTTTTCTTTCCCTACAATAACAACATTGGTTCTGATAGAAGCTGCATGAATAGATTCAAAGTAATACATTTTAATAAATAGCCTGAAAAAAACAAGCATAAAAGTAGTAAGCAAAAACTCAATAATGACAATTGAAAAAGGCACTATAAAAATCCCTTTCCACTGAAAAGTTAATAAATTGATAAACACAAACGATAACGAACCAATAAGCACTATGCGCAGCAATCGTAGTGAATCTTCGATACCGGTATAACGCACCATACCTGCATACGAACGAAATATCAGAAAAGTAGTAGCACGTATTACAATAACAATAGGTAAAACATAATATATGTAAAGAATCCATTCATGATGCGGAATAGAAAAATTGAAGCGTACCAAATATGCTACATGCAACGAAACCAAACACACCAGCACATCGAGCAAAAAGATTATCCATCGTGGCGTAGTTTTTCGAAGCAATAACAGTTTGCTTTTCATATCGGTTGCAAATTAAACGAAAACAGGGTATTGTATATTTTCTTTTTTTATTAAAGATGCCCGTATCATTTGTTGAAAAAAAACTTGAATGGAACGCTTCCCTTTTTTGCCCAGTTCCACCGACATTTCGTTCACGTATAGCCGAATATGCTGCCCAATAACATCATCATCTTTAATTTGTGCATGCGTTGATACAAAGTTACTTATAGAAGCTTGCTCATTAAAAGCATACAAAATGCTTTTTCGCAACAAATCATTCATACTTTTCTTAACATCATCAGGCAACGAGCGTTTAACAGCAATAACGCCCAATGGCAAGGGCAAACGATAGGTTTTTTCCCACATTTCGCCAAGGTCGGCTATTTTAAACAAACCTTTTTTTTCGAATGTAAAACGAGTTTCGTGAATTATTAGTCCGGCATCTACCTCATGGTTTAAAATAGCATCTTCTATTTCGTTGAAAAAGTATTCTTTACATAATCTCACCTGTGGGAAAAAAAACTTCAGTAAAGCATAGGCAGTAGTATTAAAACCTGGTACAGCCAATCTTACATTCGAGATATTATTAACGGTTAAAGGCTTTTTCGAAATAATCAATGGACCGTTCTTATAGCCTATTGCTGCACCAGAAGTTAAAATCTGATAGTTTGATAGTACCTGTGATGCTGCAAAAACACTGAGTTTTGTAATATCGGGAATATGTTTTATAGCCAGTTCGTTTAGAGTTTTTATATCGTAGAAATACGTTTGTAAATTCCATCCAAAACCATCGTTCAACCGATGATTGATCCATGCATCAAACATAAAAGTATCGTTCGGACAGGGCGAGATATGAAGCAAAAGGTTATACATCGATTTCGTTTACCATTTTTTTCAAAGTTAGCCATAAATTTTCAATTGCTAAGGGAATATTCCAGCTTCCTTTATCTCTATCGCCTACGTAATTTGATACAGCTCTAAGCGTAATAACAGGCAGAAACATTTGTTGACAAACAAACAAAACTGCGGCATTTTCCATAGTTTCTACATCGGGTTTGAATAGCGAAACTAATCGATTCTTTTTTTTACAATTTGCCGTAACAGAATTAACCGTTACTCCTTTTGCTTGAGGGATATTGGTCGAAATATTTTTATAATTTTCGTAAAACAAAGGCTCGTTGAAAATTTTTGAAGCATGTACAAAAGTAGTTCCTTCGTCAACACCAAAATCGGCAAACGCATCTACGGTTATTTGAACCACCGAACCCACCGGATAATGTTGGTTAAAACTGCCACATATACCCGCATGCAACAAAAGATCTACGCTATTGCTCGATAAATAACGTGTTAAACGGTAAGTTGTACCATGAATCCCAACACCCGTTATTAATAAGTCTATATTATGCGTTTTCTTAATTTCGTTATAGTATGCTTGATGAACTTCTATCTCGGTTGGTATGGCTAATAATAGTTTTTTCATTTAGAATGTGATTTTTAATCCTTCTTCGGCTAATATTGTATTGGAGAAAATTTGGGTTGCCTCGTCAAGAAAAATACTTCGATCGTTGTATCGCGACGAAAAATGTCCGATAATGAGTTTACCTACATTTGCTTTTTGTGCGATGGTTGCTGCTTGCTGAGCGGTTGAATGTCCCGAGAGAGTTGCATGGTTGGCATGTTTGCTAGTAAACGTTGCCTCATGATACAAAACATCTACATTGTAAATATAAGGTATAATGCTTTCATCGTATATGGTGTCGGTAATATAAGCATAACTTTTAAGTTTAGCAGGCGGATAAGTAAATACATCATTGGGAATTACATTTCCGGCTGAATCTACGTAATCATTTCCGTTTTTTAAGTCTATCATTTCTTTTATCGACAGACCAAATTCAACAATTTTTTCCTTGCGAAGCTTCAATAATTCTTCCTTTTGTTTAACTACAAATGCCGAAACAGGTATGCGATGTTTCAATGGAAATGAAAAAATCTTCACATGTTTATCTTCATAAATTTGTTCATAAGAATCAACGTTCAATTCAACGAAGTGCAAATTAACGTTTCCTTCGTCGTACGGAAGGACGGTATTTATAATATTTTTCAACGGTCGATGTGCATAAATATAAACATCTGTAACGATTCGATGTAATTGAAACGAAGAAAGTAAGCCAAATAATCCAAAAAAGTGGTCGCCATGCAAATGCGAAATAAAAATGTGATGCACTTTTGATAAAGGAATTTTTTCTTGTCGTATTCGTATCTGAGTTGCTTCTCCGCAGTCGAATAAATAATAATGCTCACATACATTAAGTATATGAGCACTGGTATATCTTTTTGATGTAGGTACGGCCGAAGTCGTGCCTAAAATAGTTAAGGTAAAGGTTTTCAACGTGTGTGTGTTTATTCTTTATGAATAAACTCATGTGCTTTTTCAGGATTGCGAGCTATATTTAATACGGTGTCGAGTTGTGAAATAGTGATTAACCGATCAACAGCTGGTTGCAAACCTGTTAAGACAAACGTTCCGTTGGCATTTTTGCACAAACGGTTTGCAACCAAAATTGCACTAAGACCGCTTGAATCGCAATACCTACAGGAACTTAAATCGAGCACAATATTCTTTTCGCCGCTACCTGCAATAAGCACCAGCTCCGATTTTAAAGCTGGAGCAACATGCGTATCGAGCTTTTCAACCAATACCTTTACCAGGGTATAATTTTCTTTTTTATCTATACTAAATTCCATGTTGTAAAAATACTAATTTTTTATGGAATTTTTTATTTTAATCCGATTTTTTTTTCGATTTTTCATTTTTTTGAAGCTGATCTTTCAAAGCTGCTAAATCGGCAATATCGCCAAGGGTAGTTTTTTCGATCTTCGGAGTTTCTTTTTTCTCTTTTTTAGCGGTTTTTTTCTTAGACTCTTGAGCTGCCTCTTTTTTAGCATCTTCGAAAATGCGGGTATGCGATACCACTATTTTTTTGTTTTCTTTCGAAAACTCGATTACTTTGAATTCGGCTTTTTCATCTACTTTAAGGCTGCTACCATCTTCTTTCACAAGATTTTTAAGCGTAGCGGTACCTTCTACACCATAAGGCAATGCAATGGTTGCATTTTTATCGTTAATAGAAATGACCATTCCTTCGTGTATCGAACCAACTGTAAAGATGGTTTCGAAAACATCCCATGGATTTTCTTCAACTTGCTTATGTCCCAAGCTCAAACGACGATTTTCTTTATCAATTTCGAGAATCACTACTTCGAGTTCATCGCCCAGATTACAGAATTCGGCTGGATGTTTAATTTTTTTGGTCCAGGAGAGGTCGCTGATATGGATTAAACCATCAATACCTTCTTCAAGTTCTACAAACACACCAAAATTGGTAAAGTTGCGGACAATACCTTTATGTTTGCTATTGATGGGGTATTTCTTTTCGATATCGATCCATGGATCGGGTTTCAGTTGTTTAATACCGAGCGACATTTTACGTTCTTCGCGGTCGAGGGTTAAGATAACAGCTTCTACTTCGTCGCCTACTTTTAGAAAATCTTGTGCTGAGCGTAAATGTTGCGACCACGACATTTCTGAAACATGAATTAAGCCTTCCACTCCGGGTGCTATTTCGAGAAAAGCACCATAATCGGCCAACACTACTATTTTGCCTTTTACTTTGTCGCCTACTTTGAGGTTTGGATCGAGCGAATCCCATGGATGAGGTGTAAGCTGCTTAAGTCCCAGAGCAATGCGTTTCTTATCGTCGTCAAAATCGAGAATAACTACATTGAGTTTTTGGTCTAATTGTACAATTTCTTCGGGATGGTTTATTCTGCCCCAACTCAAATCGGTAATGTGGATTAAGCCGTCGATACCGCCCAAATCGATAAATACACCATACGATGTAATGTTTTTAACGGTTCCTTCGAGTACCTGACCTTTTTCGAGCTTAGCAATAATTTCGCGTTTTTGAGCTTCGAGTTCTTCTTCAATGAGTGCTTTATGCGATACAACAACGTTTTTGAATTCATGATTAATCTTAACAATCTTGAACTCCATTGTTTTATTGACAAAAACATCGTAATCGCGAATGGGTTTAACGTCAATTTGCGAACCGGGTAAAAAGGCTTCGATACCAAATACATCGACAATCATACCACCTTTTGTGCGACACTTGATATAACCTTTTACAATTTCGTCGTTGTTGTATGCTTCGTTTACTCTATCCCAAGAACGCAAAGCACGAGCTTTTTTGTGTGATAAAACAAGTTGTCCGTTTTGATCTTCCTGAGTTTCGACAAGTACTTCTACTTTATCACCAACTTTCAAATCCGGATTATATCTGAATTCGTTTAAACTAATTACACCTTCGGATTTATAGCCTATGTTTACTACCACTTCGCGTTTGTTCATGGCAACAACTGTGCCTTCGATCACTTCGTTTTCAACAATGGTCGAAAGAGTTTTGCTATAAAGTTCTTCTAATTGTTTCTTTTCTTCTTGCTTGTAAACAGAGTCTTTTTTGCCTATTCTGTCCCAATCGAAGTTCGACAAATCTTCCTGTACTTTTTGAATAACGATAGGATCGCCTTCATTATGAAAACTTTCCAGCGTGTCGTCTTTTACTGTAGGAAGTTCTTCGGGCGAAATTTCATCTAATAAACTTTGATTTCTTAGATTAGACAGGTTTGATAACGCTTTTTCCTGTTCTTCTACTTCTTGTAATTTTTCTTTTTTTGCCATTTAGTTAATCTTTTAATGGTTAGACATTATGTTAACAATTGCTTTGCAATTGAAGTTGCAAAAATAAACAATTTTTTTATTCGCATGATTAAAATTATCCATTTTTGTATTAGAAATTCTAAATGTAATTCGAAAAAGAAAAATCGACTTTTAAGCTTAGCAGGTTCTACACTAGAAAAATTTGAAAAATCGCTATCATTAATTTGGTTAGTGATTGTTTTCTTATTTCCTTGTTCTACACTCAAAAAGGTTTGTAAAAAATAAGTCATAAAATTTATAAAATAATGATTATACCTTTGCAAAAAATTAACGTTCATTTTCATGAAACATTTACTATGCTTATTGCTTTTTTTTCAGTTTATTTTTTTTGTAAAAGCTCAAAACGGTAATATTTCTGGAATTGTTAAAGACAAGAAAACTCATGATCCCATTCCTGGTGTTAATATCTTTTTAGACGACAAATCGGGCACAACAACCGACCTTAATGGTTATTTCTCTTTTAAATCGAACACTATTGGAAAGCAGACCATTACTTTTAATTACGTTGGATATAAATCTCAAAAACAGGTTATTTTTATTAAGCCAGACGAAGAAATTAAACTAAATATTTTACTCGAAGAAGATATACAAATGATAGATGAAGTTGTTGTTTCTGCTTCAAAATACGAGCAACGCATTTCGGAAGTTACGGTATCGATGGAGGTTATAAAGCCCAAACTGCTCGAAAACAATAATGTAGTAAGCATGGATGCGGCTATCAACCGTATTCCTGGTGTTGATATTATAGGCGATCAACCCAATATTCGTGGTGGTAGTGGATACAGTTACGGAGCAGGTAGTCGTGTACTCCTGCTTGTTGATGACATGCCGCTCATTTCGCCCGATGCTGGAGATATTAAGTGGAACTACCTTCCCATAGAAAATGTATCTCAAATAGAGGTTATTAAAGGTGCAGCATCGGCTCTGTTTGGATCATCTGCATTGAACGGCATAATCAATGTCCGTACGGCTTACCCCAAATCGGAACCCGAAACCAAGGTTACCATTTTCAACGGCTTATATATGAACCCCAAACGAAAAGAGCTCAAATGGTGGGGCGAAACACAACCTTTGTTCGTTGGGTCAAACATTTTTCATATGCAACGCATCCGAAACTGGGATATTGTAGTAGGTGCTCATGGCTACAGCGACAATGGATATCGCCAGTACGAAACTGAAGAGCGTCTTAGAGGGAACTTCAATATTCGATACCGTTTTCCTAATAAACTAGGTACTGTCTTTGGTATAAACGGAAATTTCATGACCATGGACAAAACCGAATTCTTTTTGTGGAAAAATGCCGATTCGGGAGCTTGGAAACAAGATTTAAGCAGTGCAACAAGAAATATTGGAACCCGCATCAATATTGACCCATACTTTACATTTTATGCAAACGAAAAAAACAAACACAGCATTAAAACCCGATACTTTTATGTAAAAAACAACTTACCTTCCGACACTGCTAAAAATAGTCATTCATCACAATACTACTCCGAATATCAATTCCAACGACAGATTAAAGAAGATTTTGCCATGACTCTTGGCTTATTACATATTTATAGCGATATAAGTGGTAAACTATTTGACAAGCACGATGCTACCAACATTTCATTATACGGACAATTCGACAAAAAGCTTTTGAAAAAGAAACTCAATTTATCTGCTGGATTACGTTCGGAATATTTTCGAATAGACAGTAAAGAAACGAAAACTATCATTGCCGGCGATACTATTAAGGCTTTTCCGGTGCAGCCTGTTTTAAGAATTGGTGCTAACTACCAATTATTCGAATATACATTTATTCGAACTTCCTTTGGTCAGGGGTATCGCTTCCCTACGATAGCTGAAAAATATACATATACCAATGTAGGTGCTTTGAACATATTTCCTAATCCACATTTGCAACCCGAAACCGGGTGGAGCAGCGAAATAGGTATTAAGCAAGGTGTAAAAATCTCTAATTGGAATGGTTACATCGACATATCGGCTTTTTGGCAAGAATATACTAAAATGATGGAATACACATTTGGTTTTTATCATCCTCAAACATTCCGTCCCTTACGACTTAACGACCCCGCCGATTTGTCTCTAATAGCTCAATACGGATTTTCTATTCTTGGCTTCCAATCGCAAAATGTGGGCAGTGCACAAATCAGAGGATACGATATAACTTTTACTGGTAAAGGCTCGTTTTTTGGCATACCTACCACACTTTTGGCTGGATATACTTATACCGACCCACGTGATATGAATCCCAATGATTCGTCGAAAAGTACCGCCTCAAATGTTTTAAAATATCGTTATTTTCATTCGCTTAAAGCCGACTTTCAACTCGATTTCAAAGGTGTTTCGACAGGTATTAGTGTTATTTACCTCAGCCGTATGATTAACATTGATAAGGCATTTGAAGACCTATTTGGAGACGGACCTGGTGTAGGTATAGAATTGCTGCCAGGACTTTACGAGTATCGTCAAAAACACAATAAAGGTTCGATGGTATTCGACTACAGGATATCGTGGAACATCAACGAAAGCAGCAAACTATCGCTGGTTGTTAAAAATTTATTTAATACAGAATATATGGGACGTCCTGGCGATATACGTCCACCACGCAACATATCGCTACAATATATTTTATCTTTATAAATCTTCTGCATCATCGATATATTGATTTGCTCTACCCGAGAGGTCTCCATAAATAATTTAGGTTTAATAATTTTTTTCGATTACTTTTGCAAGAAAAAATGAATAACCTACCCGAACGTTTAATATTAGTTTGTAACGATGACGGATACCAGGCACCCGGTTTAGCTGCACTCATCGAATCGGTTAAACCCTATGGAAAAGTTGTAGCAGTAGTTCCAGAAAAAGGTGAATCAGGCAAATCTCATGCCATAACGATTACCTTACCCTTACGACTAAATCTATTACGAGACGATGATTATGTAACCATGTATTCCTGCTCGGGAACGCCCGTTGATTCGATAAAGCTTGCATTGAATCAGGTTTTAAAACGAAAACCCGATTTGGTTGTTTCCGGTATCAATCATGGTAGTAATTCGTCGATTAGTGTTATATACTCTGGTACTATGGGGGCTGTAATTGAAGCCTGCCTTAATGGTATTCCGGCTGTAGGATTTTCGTTACTCGATTTTAGTCTAAATGCCGATTTTACTGCCTCAAAGTTCGTCGTAAAACGCATGGTAGAAAACGTACTTCAACACTCCCTACCGCCAATGGTTTGCCTCAATGTAAATATTCCTCGTGTTTCAGTAAATGAGCTAAAAGGATTACGACTGGCAAGACAAACCAAAGGCGTATGGAAAGAAGAATTTGATAAGCGTACAGATCCCCATAATAGAACGTATTACTGGATGACTGGCGATTTTAAAAACTTTGAACCATTTGCCGAAGATACCGACGAATGGGCACTCGCTCAGGGATACGCTTCGGTTGTACCCGTTTACGTTGATTTAACTGCATATCACGTAATGAACCAATTATCGAATTGGAATTATGAGCTCTAACATATCTAAATGGAATCGATGGTGGATTGGATGGATAATTGGTCTTGTATTACCTATTGTGGGATTTTTTGCACTATATCTGTTCGACCGCTCGTTTCATTCGTTTAAAAATTTTATTATTTTATCATATCAATTGGGCGTTATTACTAATACATTAAGCATAGCCTTACTTGCCAACCTTATCGGTTTCTATTTTTTCCTTCATAAAGAATGGTATTATGCCGTCCGAGGTGTAATACTAGGGGTACTTACATGGGGAGCGGTTATTTTGTTTCTACGTTTAACAATACCTTAAACGTGAAGTACTACATCATTACTGGCGAGACATCGGGCGATATGCACGCAGCCAATCTGGTAAAAGCCTTGCTCAAACACGATTCACAGGCTGTTGTAAGAGCATGGGGAGGAGCAGCACTAAAAAAACTACCCATAACCCTTGTTAAAGAACTGGATGAACTGAACTTCATGGGCTTAGTTGAAGTGCTTAAACATTTGAAAACCATACGTTCGAATTTTAATTTTGCGCAAGCCGATATTATAAATTTCAACCCCGATGTGCTAATATTGATCGATTTTCCGGGTTTTAATCTTCGTATTGCTCGATGGGCTAAATCGAAAAATATACGCGTATTTTATTATATTTCACCAACAGTTTGGGCATGGCATAAATCGCGTATCAAACAGATTCGTCGCTACATCGATAAAATGTTTGTCATTTTACCATTCGAAAAAGAATTTTACAAAGAACATGGCATAGAAGCCGAATACGAAGGACATCCCATTATGGATGCATTAGATGAAATTATTCAGCAGCCTGCTAACCATGTAGAGTTTTACAAACAGTTAAGTATAAAACATAAGCCCATCATAGCCATTTTGCCCGGTAGCCGTAAACAGGAAATTCAAAAACTATTGCCCATGATGCTTTCGGTAGCACCACATTTCCCTGAATACGAGTTTGTTGTGGCGGGTTTATCATCTATCGATAAAAAACTGTATCAACCCACACTTCTGTACAAGAATACTCATGTAGTTTATGACCAAACCCACATATTGCTAAAGCACTCTTACGCCGCCATTGTAAAATCCGGAACTTCGACCCTGGAAGCAGCCTTATTTAAAATCCCACAGGTGGTATGCTATGTAGTAAATCCGTTGACGTACTTCATAGCACGTATGTTGGTATCGGTTAAATATATTTCGCTCGTCAATCTTTTGTTGAATCGACAAAGTATCACAGAACTCATACAAAGCAATGTTAACACTCAAAACCTTATAAATGAATTGAAAAAACTTCTTATCAACGAACATCGAACCAAAATACTGAACGACTACGACGAACTGGCAAAACTTTTGAAAGAAAAAGGCTGTTCGGAACGTATTGCATTAAAAATGATTCATTTACTTCAGTCATCATGAAAACATTTTTTTATATAATAGCTTTCATTAACCTCATAACTTGCCAGGCTCAAAAGCTTAAAGTTGCCGTATTTTATAACCTCCGTGTAAACGCAACTGTGATTAGCACCTATATAGGTAAATACGAATTATGGGGCGATGACAAACTTTACACCGAACTACTTAAAAACGATGTGGTACAAATATCTATCAACAACGACTCGTTAGAAGTTAAAAACATTAACGGACAGGTCAAAAAATTCAAACAAATAGAACTAAAAGGCAAAGAATCCGTCAACGTTGTAAAGTACAAACCCGTAGCACCATCCGTACAACAACGTTTTTACAACGACGATATGTTGATTAGCATTCGCAATGGGAGTCTGTTTTTTTTAAATATAGTTGACTTTGATAATTATGTTTGTGGAGTGGTAGAAAGCGAAAGCGGTTATCAAGCCACCAAAGAATTTTATAAAACACAAGCCATTTTGTGTAGAACTTTTGCACTCGAAAATATCGGAAAACATTATGCAGAAGGTTTTCATTTATGCGATGGTGTTCATTGTCAGGTATATAAAGGGAATAACTATTCGCTATCGTATCATTCTATTATAGCTGAGGCTGTTATCGAGACACACGATATGATTATTATAGATAGCAGCAATATGGTCATTACTGCAGCATTTCATGCCAATTGTGGTGGGCAAACTGCCAATTCCGAAGATGTATGGGGAAAAGCTAAAACCTATTTGCGAAGTGTAAACGACCCTTATTGTCAGTATCAGCGTAATACCACATGGGAAAAGAGTATCTCGCTCAACGAGTGGAATCAGTTTTTAAGTGCAAACTACCCGCAACTGCTACATATCAATCAAAATTGGAACTTCGGCCAAAGCACTCGAAAAGGTTATTTCAAAGTAAAAAACGATAGTATCTGGTTGCGTAAAGTAAGAGAAGTATTTCAACTTCGATCTACTTACTTCTCTATTATTCACAATGGCGATAGCTTAACCTTTAAAGGCAAAGGGTTTGGACATGGTGTAGGATTATGTCAAGATGGAGCTATACAAATGGCAAAAAGAGGCTTCAAAGCAGACGATATAATTAAGTTTTATTACAAAGGTGTACGCATTGTTTCGTTCAAAGAATTACCATTTTATCAAAGCATTTTACCTGCCGAATAATTCATGGATAAGATAGGCTACAACTCTCTATAATCTGTTTCACTTCATTTGAATTCCAGAAAGTTTTAAAAGTGTGTGCATTGTGCTTAAAGTTTTCTACTACATATTCGTCGTAAAAAAATATATATGCCAACGCATCGAAACCAAATTTTTGATAGAGCTTTTGAGCAATACATTTTGTTCGCTCCATTCTCGATTCTGATAAAATCTGACCGATTAAATACGACGCTTCATCAATATATTTTTGAATAGTTAAACTATCGGGCGCTGAAAGGTTAATTTCGGATATATGTGGCTTGTTAGAAGCATAATAAACTCTATATCGTTGATTGGTGAATAAAGGCAAATTCAAACTTCCGATAACAAAGCGATGATTGACGGGAACCGAAACAGATGAAGTATAAGTGGAATCGCCTACCTTATAGGAATAAGCAACATTTTCGATATCGAATGCATCTCTCACTCCTGCCAGACTTACTTTAGTAATTGTTGCCCATGTAGAATCTTTATAGACTTTTAGCATATAAGATCGATACCAGTCGTTTACTTTAAATAGCAAGATAATAAGGAAAATGGGACTTAAAAAGACTAATTTATGCCACGTTTTTAGCCGAAATTCGGGTTTTGCCTGGTTAAAACGTACATTCATTTTTCTTTTAGGATATTTATTCATTATCGAACATTTCAATAATCTTTTGACCGTTAGCATTTACCATCGCTCTGAACATACCTTTTGTATTAAAGCTCCACGAATAACTTCCATTTTTATCGACAGCAATTATCCCTCCAGTTCCCTTTTGAGGAGTTAAAACCGAATCGATAACAAACGATGTAGCTTCTTTTAAGGAAAGTTGTTTATACAACATAAGTGCATGTACATGAAAAGCTACACTATTGCGTATAAAAAATTCTCCATGTCCGGTACACGAAACTGCACAGGTTTGATTATTAGCATAGGTACCTGCTCCTATAATGGGCGAATCGCCAACACGTCCATACTTTTTCATCATCATACCGCCGGTAGAAGTAGCTGCAGCCAGATTACCATGTATATCGAGTGCTACACAGCCAACAGTTCCTTTTTTATCAGCATTTTTGAGCTTTTCGTATCGTTCCCGGCTTTCTTTTGTAATGAAATATTCATTAGGCACTATTTCGAGGCCAACTTTTCTGGCAAATGCCGATGCTCCCTCTCTTACAAGCATCACATGAGGTGTTTTTTCCATCACTGCGCGTGCAGCCGTTACAGGGTTTTTAATATCAGTAACTCCGGCTACAGCCCCAGCCAGCAGCGTTTTACCATCCATAATAGAGGCATCGAGTTCAACTTTACCATCTTCTGTCAAAACGGCACCTTTGCCTGCATTAAATAGCGGGCAATCTTCCAGATAACGGACCACTTGCTCAACTGCATCGAGACTGCTGCCACCGTTTTTCAAAATATGCTCACCTATACTCAACGCTGTATCCAACGCATTACGATATATCAACTCATCGGGAGTATTTTGGCGAGTGATATTGCCCGCACCGCCATGTATTACCAAACAATAGTTTTGGGCATCCAACGCTAAGGTTATTAAGAATAGTATAAGCAATAAGCAGTTTTTCACTACCAGTTTAGTTTTTTAATATTATCGGGATTTTTGTAAAATGGTGTTAAGTCGGTTATAATACCCATAATGCAAATGAGTTTACCTTCGTCGTTCATTACTGGTGAAGCCGATATTTGAACAGGCACACTGGTTTGATCTTTCTTTATAAGCACACTTTCATAAAGGCTAGCAATACCTTTTTTTCTAAGCTGGGTATTAACCTGAAAGGACGAAAATTCTTCACGATTGGTAAATTGTCGTAGATTCTTACCCTCCACTTCTTCTTTCGAATATTGCAAAAGCTGACAAAATGATTCATTGGCATAAATAATGGTTTCCTGATCGTCGCTTAATACAATGGGACTTATGCTTCGCTCGGCAAATTTAGAATAAATTTCTATCAACGCACGTTTTTCGTAGCCAGGAAGAGAAATATATTTTCGCAAACGGTCTATTTCTTCGCGCAAACGTTTGTTTTCGTATATCAAATCGTTTAACTTTTCTTCCATATATTTACATAAACTTTGACATCGTTTTTACTAAATCTATGGCAAATTTATCTGTTATTGTTAAAAAATCATCTATTCCATTATATTTTTTTTCGTTTGATAATGGTTCCAACAGACAAATGATTTTGGCGCCAGAAACCAATCGCCTAATAAGTCCAATATAATCTATCTCGTCATTGTCTAACACCGAAGAAGAAATAAGCACTATATCGGCATACGGATATTTTAAAATGTAATACACAAACTGCGTGTCATAATTCACAGAATATAACTGTGCTTTTGTTGGTGCCAGTACATCATAAATCCATTGATTGAGTAAATTGTTGTTTGTAATGTATAATATTATTTTATTGCTCCAAATGTAAGTAGAATATATGTTTTCTGTAATTTCTGCTTCCTCACTCAAAGATAAAACTTGAGCTCGTTTAAAAGGTATTGATATATCTATTGAAGTATCGGCAATATAAATATTTCCTTTTACGAGTTGAAGCAATTTTTTAACGATTAGATAACAGAGATGATGTTCGTTAAAATTAATTATTTTAGAAGGTTCTGCCATATTTTCGTGATACAAACAAAAGCTCAACAATAATTGATTGTTACTGATAAAAGCCTTGATCAAAATTTTTTGGGCATAATTGCGAAAAATAAAATTGTAAATAATTTTTTCGGCTATAATTGCTATGGTACCTTCATCTATTTCTACCAAAATATCATCGGTATCGGATTGCCATTCGAAAGAACAATATTGATCTAAACCACCACTGTAAAAATTGTTTGCAATATTATTGAACATCTGCATCAATGAGACTTTATTTTGCTTTATTTTATACTTTTGAGAAAACAATTTTACCAATAAATCCATGTCTTTATATGTAATAGATAGCATTTCGTTATTTCTTTGTATATGGCTTTCGATCTCCAAAAGTTGATGTGGCGTCATAGAAGTTTTATCTATTTTTAGCAGTTCGATAAGTGTTGGCAAAAAGAGATTAAAGCGTTTCCATATAGTATTAATAATTGTTTGTTTTTCGTTTTCAAGAGTTTGATATTCTAATTTTAATTTTTCGTACAGTTGTAATAACATTTTTTGATACGAAACATCAACAAGAACTCCCAGTGTCCCAATTACTTTATTATTAGCATCAAGGTAAGGCGATGAAAATAGAATAAAATTTACCGGTCTACCGTTTTTATGTATCAACGTAATTTCGTATATCGAATTTTTTCTGGATTTTCTTATTTCGGTTTGTTTTTTAAATAATTCGTATTGTTGAGGTGTAGAATAATTGCGCAAATTAGTGTTCACAATTTCTTTTTCTTCGTAGCCAAGCATATTAGCAAAAGCTTTATTAACAAATATCAGGTTTTCATCGAGGTCGGTTATTCCTATGCCTGTTATAGCCACTTCGATCATTGTTTTGTAGAAATTTTGTTTCTGAGTAAGCTCTTCTTCAGTTTTTTTTAATTTAGTTAAGTCAAGAATTATGCCTAATCCTTTTGCTTCGCCATCTACTTCAACCGGTGAAGCTATTAAACGAGCATAAATTGACTTTTGGCTATATGTTGTATTGTAATATCCTTCGAATAAAGACATTTTTTTGTGTTCCAAAACATCGGTATAAACATAAAAAGGTCGTTTATCAATAAGCACTGTTAAGTCTAAATTTTCGGCAAGTGTTCTATCAACCTCCAAAAGCTCTAAAAAAGCATTATTTACTTTTTCTACTCTGTAGTTTTTGTTAAAAATAAAAATTGGCAATGGCGATAATTCAAAAACTTTTTGAAAGAGCATTTGCTGATAATTGAGTTCTTTCTTAATTTTATATTTACTTGTAATATTATAAACTCTCGAAATAAAATAAGTGCCATTAGGTAATTGCATTTTTGAAATTTCCCATCGAAAAATACATTTGTTGTTATTTGAAGTTTGAACGACAAATTCTTTTCGGAGACTATTGTCGTTGATTTCATTTAGTTCGGTATAAAATACCCGGCTTTCTTCTTCCGAAATTTTTAGCAACTGATCCATTTTACTACCAATACAGGAATTAGGGAGCCCATACCATTGTTCAATGTATTTATTAACCAGTACTATATCTCCCTGCATATTGAAACAAACCATTCCAACATTTTCAACATTCTGAATGTGTTCGAATAAGTGTAATTCGTTATATATAAATTGATTTAAATTTTTGTTTTTTACAATTTTAAATTTAACTCGAAAACCGGTGGAGTTCATTCTTGAATAGGCTTTTGCAAGCACATATTGTCCGGTTTTCATTTTTAAAACAACCCATTTACGATCGATGTTAAATTCGCCGTTTTGCAAAAAATAAAAATATCGTGGCAGTACAGTCGAGACGTGCTTTTGAAGAAGTTCTTCTTTTTGAGAATAATTGATTAAAAGCAACAAATCGTTCGAAACATCTTCAATTACTAGCTGACGATTCAAACAACAAATGAATTTTTTTGCAAACATAGCTACTTTTTATATAAAGGAATAAACGAAGGTCTCTGTAATGATTGAATTTTAGCCAATTGATTTAAAAATGCACTCATTTCGGATAGATCAATAATTCCGTTCTTATCCATATCGTTGTTAGGATGCAAGCTATTTGCCAACAAATTAAACATAGGAACAGGTTGAATATGATTGATGCTCAAATAAAAAACACCTTTTCGTGCCGTAAGTTCTTTATCAAAATATCTGTTGAGCAATTCATCATCGGCAAGTTGCCAATTATCGGGCAGTTTAGATGTTTTATTGGACAAGTTAATAAATAAACCTGCCGTGGCTTTAGTTTTTAAAATCGTTTTTGCTATATAATCTAAGGGAAACATATGTTGGTTTATATCTTTAATAGTGGCTTCGGGTAATAGCAAATAAAATTTTTGATTAGAAACATCTTGAACAATATATCCGTTAATTGCAATTAATATCATGCTATTCTGATTTTTAACATCAACAATAGAATCGAGAACTTGACGTATTTTATATTCGGTTAACTCGCGATCGGTTAAGTTTCGAACTGTAACCGATTTAAAAAGTTTTTGCTCTTGCATTTGTAGCAATGATATCCATTTTTCTGGTTGATCTTTAATCATATCGGCCGATAATTTTTTGTCGGCATATTTTTTAACATTTAAAACAACTATTTTTAAGTCTGTTTCCTGACTGAATTGTTCAACATCAAAATACGTTACCAAAAGTTCAGGAGATAAAACAAAATCGTTTGAATTGGGCTTAAAAGCTATAAGCTGTATTTCGCTTTTTTCGTAATCAAGATATATTTCGTAATTGATTTCAATGTTTTTGTTGGTATTAATCTTAATCGATATAGGCTTAACAACTTCTTTGTTACCATTTATCATTCGAGTATATTCAACCTTATTCAAAAATAATTGCACAAGGTTGTATTGAGGATTAATGATTTCGAAACTCACCGGTAAAACTCGTTTTGTTGAAATATATGGATTTTGCGGTGGACTATTGATTGAAATTTGAGTTGGGTTTTGATATTGTAAAGAAACTTTTTGCTGTTCAATAGGCTGAATATTTAATGCAGATACATTCCAGATTTTTACCATTTTATCAACAGCTCCACTGGCTAATTGCTTGCCATCGGGTCGAAAAGCAAGCGAACGAATCCCCTGCGTATGTCCTTTTAATTGAAAATCAGAAGTTCCTTTTGATACGTTCCAAATATGTATGATATTATCGTTGCCGCCACTAGCCAAATACTTGCCATCGGGACTAAAAGCTAAAGCAAATACTGCATCGGTATGTCCTTTTAGCACTTTTATTAAAGTTCCGTTGGTTGCATTCCATATTTTTACTGCGTTCTCTAGTCCAGCTGTTGCAATCATGCTTCCATCGGGACTGAAAGCTAAAACCTCAATAGGAAATGAAGAGGTTTTGACACTAAAAATTTCTTTGCCGTTGGCAATATCCCATAATTTCAACAACTGATCGTAGCCGCCGGTGGCTAATTTTGTTCCATCAGGGCTAAAAGCCAATGAACGCACGCATTGGGTATGTCCCGACAAATTCTTCAGATTAAGACCGGTAGGTACGTACCAAAAACGTATATCCAAATCCCAACCTGCACTGACAATCAAATTGCCCTGAACGTTGAACGAAACACATCGAGCAGCCTGAGTATGACCATAATAGCGACGAATGATTTTATTTTTCGACAGATCCCACAATTTTATTGTTTTATCCCAACTCCCTGCCAAAATGTAATTACCATCGGGGCTATAAGCAATTGATACATCACCTTCACCCTTGTCATCTAAAATGGCAACATTATTAAAGTTTTCGGAATTGAACAAATGAATTTGCTTATTTGCGTGTAAAACGGCAAATGTTTTACCATCGGGAGCATATTCGATTTCAAGAACCGATTTGGGTAGTTCTATGTTTTTAAGCAAACTTATCTGAGCAGATGTTTCTACCCACAAATGCAGTAAAAATAATATTACCAATATAAAATACCGCATGAAAATTTAAACTATCAAATATACGTTTAATTTTTAATACTTAAACGCATTATAATATTAACAACGTGCAGAATAAGATAAACTTTAACTATTCCGTTGCAGGAAATTCGAAAAGTACTTTTGTTCCCGACTTAAAAACAGGGTGATCAGTTAAAGGTTGTATGTACATTCGAATGTTTGTTTTGTTTAGCTGATTGTATATTTCTATTCGCTTTTGCGTAATTCCAATACCTCTCGATATTTTATCGTTATCTTTTTGCCTATCTGTAAAGCCAATCCCGTTGTCAATAAGTTCGCAAAACAGGGTGTTGTTTTTTTCCTTAATGTTTATTTCTATAGCCCATTCAGTATTAGAAGTCTCATCACCAAAAAAGCCATGCCATATAGCGTTTTCTACAAAAGGCTGCAACAATAGCGGAGGAATTTTGTATCGAATCGGATTAAACTGATTTAACTTATTGATCGAAAAACGAAATTTATTTTTCAATCTCAACTGTTCAAGCTCAACGTAGAGTTTTAACGATTCTATTTCTGCCAAAAAAGAAACCGAATGCTGTTGAGAGTTATCAAAAACAACACGCAAAAGCCTTGAAAACAATGCAATATACTTACTTGTTAGCTCGTAATCGTTGTTTTTAATATTCCATTGAATAGAGTTAAGTATATTAAAAATAAAATGCGGGTTTATTTGTAACGACATAGCTTCTATTTTGTAAGTCAACAATTCTTTCTCGAGCAACGATCGCGTATGCATATTTTTGTTTCGAATGTAGAAATAACCGAAGCCAGCCAAAATAAGTACAACAAAAAACATGATAATGTAAATATACAAGAGCATTTGTTTCGATTTAAGTTCGGTTTCCTTCTTACTCAACATTGCTTCACTGGCTTGCTTTTCTTTTTTGAGCTTTTGTAACGAAAGGTCTCTTACAGAAAGGTCCAGTTGAGCTACCAACGAATTTATGGTTCTTTCGTTTTCAATTTTATTCAAACTATCGTTGTATTGATGATAAACCGTCAAATATTCTAAAGCTTTCTTATAATTATGCTGTTTCTGTTCTATTCTTGATAAATACCAGTTGGCATACATAAATTGATCATCTAATTTATGAAGTTGAGATAGTTTATACATTTCCTCGGCATACCATCGAGCTTGATGAAATCGTTGTTTGAGAATTAACAAATCGGCATAATTTCCCAATGTTATACACAGGCTTTTTGGATTATTACTTTGCCTTTTGAGTTCGAGCGATTGCTTCATAAAAAATTCTGACGAATCGTACATTTTCAAATCCTTGTATGCGTTGGCAATATTGTTTAAAACTCTCGACCATTTTATTTTTTGATTTAATTGCTCATAAAGGTTAGCTGCTTCGTATAAATACTTTAACGACTCCTTTTTTTTACCCATATCACTAAGTGCCGCACCAACTGTTGTTAATACATTGGAATAAAAGTTTTTTCTCGATTTTACAGTCTCGTTGTTTAACAATTTTAAACCTGCTTCGTATGCATGTTTATATTCTTTCGATAAATAATAAGCGTTCATTATGCTAAAATGAGTACTGGCTATACCCAACGAATCGGAATGATTTTCGTATATTCGATACGACTTATTGTAATAAACAATAGCACTATCATAGTTTCCAATATTCAATAAATAATTTTCTCCTATTTCGAAATAAGAAGCAGCTAAATTATGATAGTCATTCAACAACAAATTCAACTTTACCGAAGCATGAGCATATATTAAAGCACGTTTAAAATCTTCTCTTCGACGATAGTGGCTGGCATAAAATAAATAACATTTAGCCAAACTTGTATAACAACGAATATCTTTACTTTTATTTTCAGCTTTTCGAATGTAATACAAAAAAGAGTCGGCATTAACTTCTGAAAAACTATATGCTTTATCGAGCCATTGTTTGATTATTGCCGTATCGGCCACATTATTTTGCCCATTAACTTCAACAACTACCGCAACAGCAAAAGTAAATATTGCTAATATAAACTTATTCATTATCCGATGCATACCATTCTGCATAAGAATTAGCTGTTTCCCACAAACGCACAGCAAATAAACTAACCCCAGCAGGCAATTTAGAACGTATAAGATTAGCAAACTCCACAACCATATTTTCGCACGTTGGCTGATAATGGGTTATATGTCTCCTATCGAACATTTGTTCGGTTTGTAGCAACGTGTCGTGTTTCGAACGCTCACTGATTACCAACGAATGATCCATTTGGTTTACTATGGCATCGTTTACAATTTTTTTCAGATCGCCAAAATCTATTACCATCCCCAATTTAGGACTCGACTCATCTGTTATAGGCTCGCCTATAACCGTTACCTGAAGAATATAGCTGTGACCATGAATATTGGCACATTTTCCATCGTAGTTCCAAAGAGCATGTGCCATCTCAAATCGAAACTCTTTGGTTACTCTAACTCTGGGCATATTTTTATTTTTTTTACATTTGTCGGTTTTAAAGATACGAACTATTTATGTTTCAAAGACTAACTATTTATTATTTTTTGTTTTTTTTAACGGGCATTGCAAATGCTCAAATCGACAGTTTGAGCCAAACCAAAAAAGTTGAACTTTTCGGTAATATTTATCCATCGTTTTATAGCACATATGCTAAAAACAAAGCTACTTATAATAGTTTTGAAATATACACTGCACAAATAGGAACAAAAATATCCATTAACAAAAAAATTAAAGGCATTATTCTGTACAACGTAACAAAAACCACCAGCGACATACAAGTATTCGATAGTCTTCATCAAACTATAACTGTAAACTACTTTAAAGGAAGCGACTATACAGCTTTTCTAAAACAAGCCGAAATAGTTTGGGAACCTGCTAAAAACTGGGAACTTGCATTCGGACAGATCCTAAGCGAGCAATACCTTACCGTGCAAGATAGATTTTGGGGCTATCGCTACATTGCGTTTACATTGCAAGAGCGATATCAATTGGGCTATCCAGCCGACTTCGGGCTTCGAGCTGCCTTTCAGTACAACAAAGTAAGGATATCTACCACCATTTCAAATGGAGATGGACCTTTCTATAAGCAAGATGCCAGAGGTTTGCTACAATATGCCTTAAATATTGAATATAAACCCAACAGTAAATGGATACTTAAATGGTACGGCAATATTTATCCTAACCATACCAAATACAAACTTTGTAACACCATATTTGCAGGATATAAAACCGACACATGGAAAATCGGTATCGAAGGTGTTGAAGTGAACAACGACCAGTGGAACAACCAAAACAACTATCGGGCTTTTTCGATATACGGTTCGTACAATTTTGTAAAACAATGGTGTATCATTGCACGTGAAGATTATATTATTAAAAATTCAACCCTCAACAACACGTCGTTTAGCATCATAGGTGTTCAGTACGAAGCCGATGAAAATTTGCAAATATCTGTAAACCAACGATTTTTTAATAATCAACAACAAAGTTACTGGCAAACATATTTAAGTGCAGGTTTTAAATTTTAGTCGTTGTGGCATTGTTGAATACAGTTTAAAATATTAGATATTCTTTCGTGACTTATGGTGTAAAAAATGTTTTTCCCTTTTCGTTTAGCACAAACAATGTTTCTCGTTTTCATGATACTAAGATGATGCGAAGTAGTAGACTGTTCGATATTTAAAATCTCATGAATTTCTGATACGGTGAGGGGTTTGCCATTGCTTAATAACTTTAAAATAGCTATTCGTAAAGGATGAGCCATTGCTTTGAGCATTTCGGCGGCTTCGGTCAATTTTTCTAAATTAAGCAATGAGTCTATTTCAATCTTTGTCATTGATTTAAATTTATGCAAATATATAGATATGTATTTTTACAAGCAAATTTTTTTATTGCAATATTTGGGTTTATTCGTCATCTAACCACATTTACCTCACGCTCCAATTTTACTTTAAATTTATCGAAAACCTTATTAACGATAATTTCTGAAAAATGATAAATATCTTGTGGAGTAGCTTTACCATAATTCACAATCACCAGCGGTTGCATCGGATAAGTTCCTGTATCACCAACCCTATAACCTTTTAAGCCAGCCTTTTCAATAAGCCATGCAGCAGGTATTTTAATCTTATTGTCCTCAGTTCTAAAAAAAGGCATATCCGGATAACATGGCAAAAGATCATTAAAAACCGATGCATCTACTATCGGATTTTTGAAAAAACTGCCGGCATTACCCAACAGTTGCGGCTCTGGTAGTTTTTTTTTACGTATATCGATAATTCTCTGACGTACGGTACTTAAACTTATTGTATGACCAGTCAATTCATTTATTAAATTCCCATAGTTAAGAACAAAACGATGATTTTTTTTGGTAAGCTTGAATAAAACCTCTGTTATTAACCACTTTTCGTCACTACTTTTAAAGTAGCTGTTTCGGTAAGAAAAACAACAATCATTGTTTGTAAATTTACGCTTTTCAAAAGTAATCAGATTAATAGCATCGACTATTTGAATCGTGTCTTTAACTTCAACTCCGTATGCTCCTATGTTCTGTATGGGCGATGCCCCAACAGTTCCCGGTATAAGCGATAAATTCTCCAGTCCGCCCCAATTTTGTTCGACACAATAACCCACAAAATTGTCCCAAATCTCGCCTGCTTTTGCCCTAACCCACACAAAATGCTCATTCTCATCTACCACACCAATCCCTTTTATCCGTATAACTATCACATATTCAGGTACTCGTAAAAACAACACATTACTACCACCACCTAGTATGTAATAGTCTTTCTGTAAAAAACCATCGTTTAAAAGCTTTACAAGGTCGTCATCATTTTCTATTACCAACAAATTGGGAGCATATACATCGGTTCCAAATGTATGAAGGTGCTTCAACGGGTAGTTAATGTAAGTTTTCATTTGACAACCTACTTCTGTAACAATATATACGATGGAAAGTGATCGGAATAGCCACCCGTAAAGGTATTGCCCACATAGGTTCTAAACGGGTAGCCAGCAAACTGCCCTTCTTTCTGCATCAAATACGAAGCATTAAACACAGCGGCTTTTATTAACTTATATCCTCGAATGTTATGTGATATAAGCGGATACGAAACAATAAACTGATCGAATAAATTCCATTTATCGTTGTATGCCAGCGACCCAATCCCCTTTTTTACAAATATTTCGTACATGGGATTATACAAATCGCCTTTTTTAACTTTACTTTTATCGGGTTTGGCATTAAGATGCACCAAAATACTCTTGTTAGTAGGATCATCGTTAAAGTCGCCCATGATGATAATTTTAGCAAGACTATCGGTTCCAAATAACGAATCAACAATATGACGGCATAATCGTGCGGCTGCTTCACGAAGTGGCGCACTTCGCTCCTCGCCTCCTCTGCGAGATGGCCAATGGTTGACAATAAAATGAAATAGCTCACCATCGATTATACCCGATACTAAAAGCTGATCACGTGTATTAAATGACGTATCATTGGGCATTATAAGCGGATATGCCTTAGAATTTACAACAACCATGCGATCTTTTTGATAAATGAGTGCCACATCAACACCACGACGATATCTACTATTGTAAATAATCAGATCGTAGTTACATGCCTTTAATAGTGGAGTATTTATTAAATCTCTTAGCACTGTTTCGTTTTCTACTTCGCACATTCCCATTACGGTAGGACACGACATATTGTTTGTTTTGCCTATATCAGCAATAACTTTTGAAAGATTATTGAGTTTTATTCGATATTTTTCGGTATTCCACTTATTAACACCAGATGGTAAGAACTCCTCATCGTCGTAATATGGGTCGTCAATCGTATCGTAAAGATTTTCTACATTGTAAAAAGCAACCAGAATAGATTTTTTTGGTGAGTGAAAACTTGTAAAAAACAAGCTCAACAAAACAACTACTAAAATCAAGTATTTCATAAATTTTCGATTTTTGAATTTCATTTTTTTATATGAACAAAAATACCCAAAGGTAATTTTTTTTGAAAACGATCTGCTATAAATAACTCTCCAAATTCATACGAATAACCGACAAAAATAGTTTTAACTAAATTCTCCAGAACCAGTACCGAAAAACCAAGAGAATAAACATTTAATACCATAAAAAATTTTTCGTTATGAGCCATCTGTATCAAATATTTGAGCATCTCGTTTATGTCACGCTCCAATTTCCAGTCTTCACCATTAGGACCATGACCAAATGCAGGTGGGTCGAGTATAATACCATGGTAACGGTTGCCACGCCGAATTTCGCGTTTAACAAATTTCATGGCATCGTCAATTATCCAGCGAATAGTAGAAATCTGATTCATGGAAGCATTGCCCGAAGCCCAATTTACAATTTGCTTCACACTATCTACATGAGTAACAGATGCACCTGCCCTGGCTGCAACCAAACTAGCTGCACCTGTATATGCAAACAAATTAAGCACTTTGGCTTGTGCAATATGTTGGCATTCGTTGTATATAAACTCCCAATTAGCAGCCTGTTCGGGGAATATGCCCACATGTTTAAAAGCAGTTAAAGCCAAACGAAAAAACAACGATTGAGATTTATTTCCACATAAAGGATACGATAGATTCCACGTATCGGACATAGTTTTATACTTTTTCCATTTGCCCGAATTGGCCGATGTAGGAATATATTCTACTGTAGCCAACTTTAGCCATTCTTGCTCCGAAAGAGAAGTGTCCCATAGAGCCTGTGGTTCGGGTCTGATAGTAATAATAGAAGCAAAACGTTCTAGCTTTTTAAAATTGCCAGAATCTATCAATTCATAATCTTTCCAGTATTGTGGACTCAGAAAATGCATAAAACTCTGCAAAGTTAATGATTCAAATTAGATATATCACCATCTAAAATGTTGTTAAACCAAATTACAGCAATAGAAAATTTCTAATGCCATTTGAAAAAATCAATTTTTCCTGCTTGCCAATATACACCAGAAAAGTAATTTTTCTTAATATGGAAATCTATTAATTCGCTTTTTCTTAGATCTCCCAGTAAAAAACTTGTGTAAAAGACAATACGTTAAGCAACGTTCATATTTTTTTTTCTAACTTTCGTCAAAATCGTATGAGAAATATTTTTTATTTTCAAATTTTTTGTTAAATTCGCAGTTTGAATTGTAGCATGACATTATATTGCTATTATATTATAAATCAATTACTTGCTTTTTTTATTCAATTTAAAATAAACTGTCATTTTTCTTCGTTTAATGGTTTAATGCTTTACTATTTGGTATAGATAATTGTTAAAGAAAGTCATAATATATGAGACAACTTAAAATTACAAAATCCATTACTAATCGTGAAAGTGCTTCGTTAGACAAGTACCTTCAGGAAATTGGTAAGGAAGAATTGATTACAGTTGAAGAAGAAGTTGAACTTGCACAGCGGATCCGCAAAGGCGATCGCGAAGCCTTAGAAAAACTAACGCGTGCCAATTTACGTTTTGTGGTATCGGTTGCCAAACAGTATCAAAATCAGGGATTAAGCCTTCCAGACCTTATCAATGAAGGGAATTTAGGCTTAATTCGTGCAGCCGAAAAATTTGATGAAACACGCGGGTTCAAATTCATCTCTTATGCTGTTTGGTGGATTCGTCAATCCATTTTGCAAGCTTTGGCCGAACAGTCGCGTATTGTTCGTTTACCTCTTAATCAGGTTGGTGCTCTTAACAAAATCAACAAAGCTTTAGCCAAATTTGAGCAAGAATACGAACGCACCCCAACACCCGAGGAGCTGGCAGAAATTCTTGATTTGCCCAAAGAAAAGGTAATGGACACATTGAGGGTTTCGGGTCGCCACGTTTCGATGGACGCACCGTTTGTTGAAGGAGAAGATAACAGCCTGGTCGATGTTCTCGAGAATCACGACTCACCAGTTGCCGATGGCAAACTTATCAACGAATCGCTAAAAAGGGAAATTGAGCGAGCATTAGCCACTCTCACCGAAAGAGAACGCGATATTATCCGCTACTTTTTCGGATTAGGTTGTCCGGAAAAAACACTTGAAGAAATTGGCGAAGAATTTGGCTTAACACGCGAACGTGTTCGTCAGATTAAAGAAAAAGCTATTCGACGTTTGCGTCATACTAGCCGTAGTAAACTTCTTAAACAATACCTGGGTTAAAACTTCAGTTGGTAATACATTTCAAACCGCCTGAACATTCGGGCGGTTTTTTTATCGCAAAATTTTTATTTCCGTGCGGCGGTTCATTGCTTTGCCCTTTTCGGTACTATTGGTTGCTATTGGGTATAAGCTTCCGTAACCAATATACGATAATCGTGCAGCAGATATGTTTTTCTGTATCAAATATTCATATACCGACTTTGCACGCTTTTCCGATAAATTTTTATTGTATATGTCTGAACCCGTATTGTCGGTGTGCCCACTTATTTCTATCTTTACATTCGGATGCTCTTTTAAAAATGTTACAACTTTATCGAGTTCTGCATACGAAGCAGGTTTAAGACGAAACGAATCGGTATCGTAAAAAATGTTGGGCAAAACGATTCGCATACCCGGGCGTATCGTTTGAAGTTTTATTTCTTTATTATATGCCGATTGTTTGTCGTATTTTTTATCGAGTTGAACCTGTTCGGTATAAAACATATAGCCTCTGCTCGAAAAATACAAGCCATACACTTTGCCTTCTGGCAATCCAAGCAGGAATGAACCATCGAGCGAATCGGATATGATAGAATAGATAACCTTATTTTGCTCTAAATCAACTACTTCGCATTTTACCGATAAAGGCTTGCCGGTTTCTGCATCTTTCACAAAGCCCTTGAAATACGACACTTCGTCGGCCTGTGCCGGCGTTGGTAAATCAAATTCGTAAATGTCGTTTAACCCATAACCTCCTTCACGTGAAGAAGTTATGTAGGCTTTTTTACCAGAAGACGATACCACCAGACCTATTTCGTTACGTGTTGTATTTATTGGATAGCCAAGGTTTTGGGGCTTTGTCCACTTGCCATTCTCGTCAAGACGTGAGACAAAAATATCGAATCCCCCTACTCCTAAATGACCATTTGAGCAAAAATATAAAGTTCGTCCATCGGGATGTATAAACGGTGAAGTCTCGGCCATAGGTGTATTAATGGTAGTATCAAGTAATTGCGGCTTCGACCAAAAACCCCCGGGTCTTCGATACGACACATAAATATCCGAATTACCATAACCATCTGGACGCTCACTGGCAAAATACAAAACTCTACCATCGGGCGATATGCTGGGTTGCGACTCCCAGAACATGGTATTTATCTCTACCAGATTACGAGCTTGTGTCCATTGTCCATTTTTCAACTCAGAAAAATATAAATCGCAAGACCCTTTACCATCGGGTCTATTGCAGGCTGCAAATACTAAATATTTACCATCGGCTGTTACCGTTTGAGCACCTTCATTTTGCCTGGTATTGATATGACCTTTTAAAGGTTCAGCCTTTGACCAGCCTTCATCGGTCAAATAACTGATATAAAAATCTTCCTGAGTATTGTCCGATGCCGGATGGGCACCTTTGTATAAAGGTACTTTTCGGGTAAAAATGATAACGCTATCGTTGGGCGAAATATAAGGATAGTATTCGTCGCAATCGGAATTTATACCTTCACCTAAATTGATGGGATTAAATTCAACGGGGTTTTGCATCATATTCAAAGCGTACTGGCAGCGTTTAATCTGAAATTTTGCCTTATCCGTAACGTTGCTTTTGGGTACTAGCTTCAAAAACTTAATGTACGCATCGTTGGCTTCCTGGATATTACCCATATAAAATTCATAATTGCCTAAATAAAAGAGCATCTCTGGATTTTTTTTCTGACAATGTCTTACACCTGCTCTATAATAATAAAGAAGCGAATCGTATTGTTCTTGTGCTATAAATATTTCTGCAAGTAATTCATAAGTTTTATAATGCGAAGAATCTTCGTCTAAATTTTTTAACAAGATTATTTTTGCTTTTTCGAAATGACCTGTTTTGTAATACGACCAAGCGCCTTCGTATGCCTTATCGAGCAAAATTCTTTGCGAAAATAAATGTGAATAAGATAAAAAACACCAAAATATAGCTAACATTCTAATCATGTTCAAAGGTATCTATAATTTTAATAAACGCAAATTGTAGTATTTCTGTATTTTTTTTTGTAGTTTTAAAGGTTAAAAATCATAGCCATTTTAGACATATAATGATAGCATTCAGAAGCTTACTTTGTTTTTACACGCTATTTTTTTTCTTTAGCACTGTTTTTGCACAGGATAAAGAACTTGCTCTCAAAATCATTTCCGACCTAACATCGGATTACTATGCAGGCAGGGGATATCAAAAAAAAGCTGACCGAAAAACAGCTATCTACATCGAAAATCTACTCAAACAATTTCAAGTACCTAATGTTTATAGGCAGTATTTGTTTTTTCCGGTTTCTTACATTACTAAAATTAAAACTATCCAGTTTGATACTATACCAGCAAAGCCCGGCAAAAATGTAATCATTTATCATAATAGCTCGAGTATTAAAGGTACTTTTGATATCGAAAAATGTACAAAAGAAAACATTAGCGACCTTTTTATCAAAGATTTTTCCGGAAAATTCATTCTTTTCGACACATCAATTACCGAAAACACAAAATACAACAAAGAGATGTATAGTATTGTACGCACTAACCCAATAAAATGTAAAGGATTTATTATATGCAAAAGTAAAAATTTGATGCAAATTCAAAGTTCAAAAACTCTTCCGTGGGTTACACTCGAAGCCGATACTATTTTTCTGAATGCTAAACACATAACTTTAAACATAACATCCAAACATATTCCCAGATACAAATCATCGAATGTAATAGGCTTTATACCGGGAATTAGCGATAGTATTGTTGTTTTTACTGCACATTACGATCACATGGGAATCTTAGGAAACGTGTTGTTCCCGGGCGCTAATGACAACGCAAGTGGTGTAGCTACGATACTCGACATAGGTAGAGAATTGTCTTTTAGAAAGAATAAATACAGCGTTGCTCTTATTTTTTTTACTGGCGAGGAGCTTGGCTTACTAGGCTCATCGTATTTTGCCAATAACCCAACATTCGAACTAAGCAAAATTAAGTATTTATTCAACCTTGACGTAATCGGTAGCGGCGAAAATGGTATAACCGTAGTTAATGGCAGTCAATTTACTGATATTGTAGAATTACTGAAAAAAATTAACGAAGAACAAAATCTTCAAATCGATATTAAAATACGTGGAGTTTCGAACAACAGCGACCATGCTCCATTCTACGAAAAAGGTGTAAAAGCGGTATTTATCTATGCTATGGGCAAAGCCGGCGGATATCATCATCCAAGCGATGTATTAGAAAATATGAGCCTTGCCAAATATAATGAAATTGTAAAATTGTTATTAACCGTTGTAAACCATTGATATTATGAAACATCTATTACGTTTTTTGGTGTTTTTCTTGTGCGTGCATTCTATTACCATAGCTCAAGAAGAAGCTCGCCTGATGCGATTTCCGGCTATTCATGGCAATCAGGTTGTTTTTACTTATGCTGGAGATTTATACACCGTTGATATAAGTAAAAACGATTATGCACGCAAATTAACTAACCATCAAGGGTATGAAATGTTTGCACACTTTTCGCCCGATGGTAAATACATCGCTTTTTCGGCTCAATACGATGGAAACACCGAAGTTTATCTAATCCCCAGTACAGGTGGTGAACCCAAGCGACTAACCTATACGCCAACATTGAAGCGCGACGATGTTTCGGATCGTATGGGACCCAACAACATAGTTACCTCGTGGACACCAGATGGAAAATATATCGTTTACCGTTCACGCAAAAACTCTTGGAACGACTTTGTGGGGCAATTATACAAAGTATCTATTCAAGGTGGTATGAGCGAACAACTTCCTCTGTCAAGTGGAGGGTTTAACAGTTTTTCGCCCGACGGTAAAAAACTTGCCTTTAACCGTGTAATGCGTGAATTCCGCACATGGAAATATTATCAAGGTGGTATGGCCGACGATATTCGTATTTTCGACTTCGAAACAAAAAAAATCGAGAATATAACTAATCATGTTGCTCAAGATATATTCCCTATGTGGTGGAACGACGAAATTTATTTTATCAGCGACCGCGATAGAATTATGAACCTCTTTGTTTACAACCTAAAAAACAAACAAACTACTAAAATTACCAATTTTACCGAGTATGATATTAAATTTCCTTCGTTGGGTGATGGAAAAATTATTTTCGAAAATGGTGGTTACCTTTATGTTTACACTATCGAAACTAAAGAATTAAAGAAACTCACTATTTATCTTTCGAGCGACAATATTTTTGCTCGAAACCGTTGGATAGATGCGTCGAAAAATATACAAAGCTACGATTTAGCCCCCGACGGCAGCAGACTATTGCTCAATGCACGCGGCGATGTATGGCTACTACCAAAAGAAAAGGGCATAACCTATAACCTAACGCAAACAGCAGGTGTACACGAACGAGAAGCTAGCTTTTCGCCCGACGGTAAATACGTTGCTTACCTATCGGACGAAAGTGGGGAATATGAAATTTACCTGAAGGAGCTTTTTAGCAATAAACCGGCTATTCAACTTACCAAAGGCAACGACAACTACATATTTAGCATACTATGGTCGCCCGATAGCAAAAAACTTCTTTTCTCCGACAAAAAGTTTTACCTAAAATATGTTGATATCGAAACAAAAAATATGGTTATTGTAACACAAAGCAAAACATGGGAAATACGAGACTATTCGTGGTCGCCCGATAGTCGATGGATTGCATACACCGATCGTACACTAAACAGCACTATGAGCCAAATATTTGTATATAATCTTACAACTAAAACCACCTCGGCCGTAACCAGCGATTGGTATTCGAGTTACAACCCAAAATTTAGCCCCGACGGAAAATACTTATTCTTTGTTTCGAATCGTGAATTTAATCCCATTTACAGCCAAACCGAGTGGAACCATGCCTACGTGGATATGGCTAAAATTTATTTTGTAACTCTTCAAAAAGAAATACCTAATCCATTTTTACCCACCAATTCGCCAATTTTGCTCAACCAGGATACATCCAGAAAATTTACAAAAGCGACCAACGTGCGTATTGATTTTGAAAAAATACAACAACGTGTTGCCAGTTTACCTGTTGATGCCGGCTCGTATTGGAATATTCAATTTGCCGAAAACAAAATTTACTATGCATTTCGTTCAATATCGTCGAAAAAGTCAGTACTAAAAATGTTCGATCTTGAAAAGAAAAAAGAACAAACACTGGGCGAATACTCCGACTTTATTATTTCAGGTAATTATAAAAATATGTGCATTCGAAGCGATAATCAATTTTATATAATCGATTTACCAATCAGCAAAATAGAACTTAAAGAACCTGTATCACTTGCAAACATGAAAATTTTGGTAGATATAACCAAAGAATGGAAACAGATATACGACGAATCGTGGCGTCAGATGCGTGATTTTCTATACGATCCTAACATGCACGGTGTAAACTGGAAAGCAATGTATCAGAAATATCTGCCCCTTGCACAGGCTTGCAAACATCGAAACGACTTAACGTATGTAATTGGCGAACTCATTGGAGAACTAAATGTTGGGCATGCCTATGTTGGCGGAGGTGACCAACAAGCACCCGAAAAAATCTATTTAGGCCTGTTAGGAGCCGAAGTTGTTAGGCATAGCAGCGGTTATTTCCAAATAAAGAAAATCCTGAAAGGCGAAAATTGGAATAGCGATTTACGCTCGCCACTTACAGAAGTTGGTTTAAATGTTAATGAAGGGGACTTTATTCTTGCCATTAACAATAATTCGACCAAAAACATAGATGATATTTATCAATTGCTTACTAACAAAGCAAACTCTCCCATTGAGCTTACGATATCGAATAAACCCGACGAAACTCAGGCACGTAAAGTTGTTGTTACGCCAATAGATAACGAACAATCGCTGTACTATTTCGAATGGGTGCAGAATAACATTCGCAAGGTAAGCGAAGCCACCAACGGTGAAGTGGGTTACATTCACATTCCCGACATGAGCGTCGAAGGACTCAACGAGTTTGTCAAATACTTCTATCCGCAGCTCAACAAAAAAGGCTTAATCATCGACGACCGTGGCAACGGCGGTGGCAATGTATCACCTATGATTATAGAACGACTAAAGCGCGAAATTGCGTTCTACGGCATGGCTCGTAACCAAATAGAAGGCGAAACACGCCCAAGACAAATGCACTTAGGACCTAAAGTAATGCTGGTAAATCAATATTCAGCCTCGGATGGAGATTTGTTTCCGTACCAGTTTAAAAAATACAAAATTGGCAAAGTAATTGGTGTACGTACCTGGGGCGGAGTGGTAGGCATTAGGGGAAGTCTGCCTTTTATCGATGGCGGTTATCTTAATAGACCCGAATTTGCTCACTACGATAGCGAAGGCAAAGGCTGGATTATTGAGGGCTACGGAGTTGACCCCGATATCGTTGTTGACAACGACCCCTACAAAGAATTTATAGGCGAAGACGAACAACTTCAAAAAGCCATCGAGATAATACTCGACGAACTAGAACAAAAACCCGTAGAAAAAACTCCTATCCCACCATTCCCCGATAAATCGAAATAAAAACTAAATAAAACAAAATGTTGTTGGTTTGAAATAACTTTTTTAAGTTTGCATACAATAAATCATTAATACAATGAAAAAATCATTATCATCGTTTTATGTTGTAGCTTTGTTGCTTTTCTTTTCGTGCAATAACCAAAGTAATACTCCCAAAATAGAATTGTCAGACACTTTAGACGATCAAACCGAACAAATAAGCGAAGAACATTTTTATCAGGTACCTTCGCCCGATGAATTTATTTCGTTGCTAAAGCAGTCGAAAGCAACATACAAAGCAAACATTGTTGCTCCGTTAACCGATTATGTTTTGCCCGAGAAACAAAAAATGAATCTTGGTGTTTACGCTGCCGATATGGCATATTTGGCAACATTTGGCAAATTTCAGGAAACCGTAAAATACTTTGGTAAAATAAAATCTTTAAGCGACCAACTGGGATTGACTAACGCCATCGAAAAAACAGCTATAGAACGCATAGAAAAAAATCTAACCAACATCGATTCACTTACATCAATTACCAGCAATTCGTTTTACAACATTATGGAGCAACTAAAACAAAACAGCGACGAAACAACCGTAGGGTTGATATATATTGGTGGCTGGATAGAAAGTATGTACATAGCGTTCCAGTTGCTTAACAAATTTGAACAAAATCATTCTATAACACAGCGAATTGCATCGCAGAAACTCTCGTTAAATAACCTCATAATGATGCTCGAAACCATTAAAAACAAAGATACAAGTTTGCATGCGTGGATAGACCCTTTAAAAAACTTGCTCGGCATTTTGAAGTCCATAGAAGTTAAAGCAGAAGAAATCAACCATACCGATACTTCTAAAGTTGTTGTCGGAACACGGAACACCTATCTGATTAACAAAGCAACATTCGATAAGCTAAAAACCAACGTTGAAAACCTAAGAACCGAAATGATTAAACAATAAAATTTGAATATTATGAAATCAATTATATGGCTTTTTTGTTTAATATTTTATAGTAGCTTTGTTTTCACACAAAACTGCAACGACCTTCTAAATATTCACAAAGTCGGCGTTCGTTATCCATGGAAATACGATATACAATCGAAAAGTGCTGTGTTTTTTGCCGGTAAAAACTCTCGTGTAAACATTATATGCAGCGAAGGCAAAGATTACAAAATTTCGTTTGTTGTATCGTCACAAATTATGGAACATATCGTCATTAAAGTTACCGATGCTAATGGCAAAGTGTATTTTAACTCGGGAACCGATGAAGAACTTATCAATACCATTAAACAGAAAAAAGACTTTTTGCTTTCCTTAGAAAATCAAGCAATTAAAATTAAAGCAGGGAAAAAGAAAATAGAATTAGATGCTCAAATCAATAATCTTAAATTAGAAATTCTTAAATACGAAAACGAACTTGAACAAAAACGCTATAAACCCGATACATCGTTTGAATTTACACCTGCATCTACTATGGAACTCATTGTTCAGGTTAGTGCCACCGAAAAATGTTCTGGCAAAGGTTGTGTGGCTATTGTTGTTGCCAATAAACTAAGCGAGAAACAAAGTTTCTAATTTTTGCTTTTGTCTATATTTTTTAACCATTAGTCCTAACTAAAAAGTCGGCTTATGTATTTCGTCAATAAATTGTAGCCAGTAATCAAAAATTTTCGGCTAAATGGGTTTAGTGCTATAACTTTGTGCAAAAAAAGCATGAGCCCATTGAAGCCACATGTAAAAGTAGTAAAACGATATCCATCGACAAAACGCTCAGTTTTGTACATTTTGGTGAGCAATGTTTATACGAACGATTCTTCCATTATACTGAAAATTTTTCCGTATTTCGATATTAGTAAATCGGGCAAAGCCGAACGCATCAACTAACGGTTTCCATAGACTTGTTTTTTTAGTTAAGCAATGCTAGTTCGTCAACAACAGCCTCTATTATGAGGCTGTTTGTTTTTTCTTACCATACCTCCTCTCTTTTTATAAAATTCGGGTCTATCTAATTGTAATCATTTGATGTACAATTACTTGTATTTATATGTTTTTTAGGAAAAAAACCTTACAGGTTTTTAAAACCTGTAAGGTTTTTCCTCTCTACTCCCCCGCCATTGCGGGGAGGTTTAGACCCGCCTCTGGCGGGGAAAAACCGACGAAGCAATCGCATAAGGTGTGCAGGTGTGCAATGGGGGGATTGCTTCGTCCCGATATTCATCGGGACTCGCCATGACGAAATTAGGGTGCTTGCACCCTTGATTTAAAAAAAAATGTTTTATCTTTCTCCTATAAATCCCCTTCCAAGTTATTAC
>CALGPK010000033.1 GCA_937960415.1 uncultured Bacteroidales bacterium
ATTCTGGTTGTGGACGACGATCCAACCAGTTTGCTATTATTGTCAAAAATTGTTGAAACCTCCTCGCATGCAAAAGTTATACAGGCTAAAAACGGGAGAGATGCCATACAAAAGGTACAAGAAATCAATGATTTAGCCTGTGTTTTTATGGATTTGAAAATGCCAGACGTGGATGGATATGAAACAACCCGACAAATTAAAGCCATAAATTCCGAATTGCCGGTAATAGCCGTTACTGCCTACACATTTCTAGGCGATCATAAACTAGCCATGGAAGCCGGATGCAAAGGCTATGTAACCAAGCCATATTCTATTTCACAAATAGTCAGCATTTTAAAACAATTGGAAATACCAATGAAAAATTAACTCCCTCAACTACTCATGAGTCAGGCTTCGTCAACCGAAAAAAACATACTCATTGTAGAAGACAATGCCCCAAGCATGCTACTCACCTGTGCCTTGATTAAAAGAATTCTACCCACCGCCGCCATTTCAAAAGCTACCGATGGAGAAACCGCACTGGCTCTACTAAATTCCCAAACATTCGATTTGATAGTTCTCGATCTTGTATTGCCGGACATAAATGGAATTATAATTGCCGAAAAAGTCCGAACAACCCCCAACCATCCTAATTTTAAAACCCCTATAATTGCCCTTACTGCCAATGTATTCCCAATAGTTCAAGAACAGTGCATGAAAGCGGGAATTAACAATTTTATTCCCAAACCCACCAGTGAGGCAACATTGCGGGAAACTATCGAAAAATATCTTGAAATAGCAAGGCTGTAACTAAAAACAAAAAAACCGCCACTCTTCCCTACCCTCTGTTTCACACTGAGAAACTGTGGCATTAAAACAATAAATATCCGGCGTAAACCATTGGTTAGCGCTGGTTACAACCGGCAGGCACTTCGCTAAATGCTCCACCTCAATTGCACTTATTGGCAAGAAGGTGCTTAAGTTAGGAGTTTATGAGCAGAAACTCTAAAAAAATTAGTACCATTTCTGTGTTTTATATATTATTTGTTAATTTGGCAAATTACGAATCTATGTTTACCTAGTTTCATGAATTCAGTAACCACACGCCTAGCAACAATCAATAATAAGAATTAGTTATTATCCATTCTGCTAACGATCCTGTGCTCCAAAATCTTATAAAAACAAAACTGAAAGCTCACTGGATCGCTACACAAAAATGCTGATATAATCCACAAAAAGAGTTTAATCTGAACCAAGTGTTTCAAACATTTCGAAACATAGCGTGGGTTGATATTATAGAATTAAAATCATTTACGAATAGGCAGAACATTAACTCAGAAAAACCAATAAACACCGATATTAATCGAGGAATCGAAACATTTATAAAGTGGCTAAAATTTAAACGACACACCCCCAAACCATTAAAACCTACAGCGAGGCTCTATTTGTATTTCTGAATTTCTTTAAAGAAAAAAATATTTCAAGCACAAATAATGACGATGTTGTACTTTTTGTAAACAAACACATACTCTAAAATAAGGGCTCAGTTTTTCGTATCAAAACCAAATAATTAATGCCATTAAATTATACTTCAGAGAAATACGCAAAAGCAAAATAGAAGTAGAAAGTTTGCAACGTCCACGGCGCCAGCACAAGCTGCCCAACGTGCTGAGCAAGCCAGCGGTTAAGGCTATTCTTAAGGAACATGCAAACATAAAACATCATGCAATGTTAAGCTTGATATATGCCTGTGGACTACGCCGTAGCGAGTTGTTAAACCTTAAAATAACCGATGTGGACTCCAAGCGACACATGCTCATCATTCACAATTCTAAAGGCTACAAGGACCGGCAAGTCCCCATATCGGACAAAACCATTGAGATGTTACGAGAATATTACAAAGCGTATAAACCCAAGATATGGTTATTTGAGGAACAAAACGAAGGTAATAAATATTCTGAAAGAAGTTTAGAACAGGTATTAAAATTGGCATTTAAAAAATGCAAATATTCATAAACCCGTTACTTTGCACTGGCTCAGGCATTCATATGCCACACATTTACTTGAAGCCGGTACGGATTTGCTATATATTCACGAATTGCTTGGACACAAGAGCAGCAAAACCACAGAGATTTATACTCATGTTTCAATAAATAGTTTACAAAAAATTAAATCGCCTTTTTATGATTTGTAAAATTTGTTTTAAATTTGTTATGGTAAAATAAGACGAAAAAACAGACCTTTCTTCCATTTTTGGGAATATTAGGATGATTTTATGAGATATATAAGTAAGTTAGCAAACATAATAAAAGACAAAAATCAAATCAATAACAAGTATTATGAAAAAAACAGTCATTTTAATCCTATTACTAAATACGTTAATAGGGTATGCACAACCAACATTTAAAACAGGAGTAAATTTTCCTTTCTATACTCCAACGGCAGCCAGTATTAATGATTATCTGTCGCTTGTAAATCAAATTGGCGGAAAAGCCATAAGACAGATGACCTATGCAGATGTGTTTTGGAAGAATATTGAGCCAACAAACAATAATTGGAACTTTACATATAGTGACTCGGCTTTTTTAAATCCATTTTCATTAACACCTATTGGAACACTTTACTCTATGATGGGTAACGATACTGTTGGTATGCAAGTTCCTTGGCTGGCTTGCTCTAATCCTTTTACTTGTTTTTGGGATCCGGCTAACGATAGTATCTTTTCTAAAGATTATGTATTACAAACCGTTAACAGATATAAAAACGTAACTAATTATTGGGAAATTGCGAATGAAATCGAAACTACCTTACCACCCAAAGGACTTTTATCTATGGCTGATAAAAGAGACTTTTTGAAATACAACTATAATTGGATAAAAATAGCCGATCCAACGGCAAAAGTACTTTTACCGGGTTTAGTAGGTACTTGTTGCACTTTTCCCGTCAGTAATTCATTTTCTTGGCTAAGAGATCTTTTAAACGTTGGAGGTGGAAGCTATTTTGACATTATGAATTATCACGATTATAATGCGTGGTGGACACTTCCTGCTCACTACGACAGTGTACAAAATATCCTTAATCAATACAACTTAAACAAACCTATTTGGATAACAGAAACGTCCATTTCTTCGGTAAATACTTCGCCAGTCACACCAAGCTATTCGTCTGTAAATGAACAAGCTGCCGATGTTTGGAGAAGAATATGTCTATTATGGGCAAAAGGAGCAGAAGTAGTGATGTGGCACTCCAACTGGAGCAGCAATGACCCTGAATGGCGCGAGTTTGGACTTGTTAGCAACACCGGAAGAAAGAAAAAATCATTCCATTCCTACAAGTTATTAAATGATAAAATTTCAAACTTTAGTTCAATAAACATACTTAGTCTGGGGAATGTAACTGAAAATAATAACGCAGGCGGAAATGGAGTATGGGTTATTCAATTTGTGGTTGGAGGGATAAATAAATGGGTATTATGGAGCCCTAATAATCTTACTTATTCATTAACAGGAATATCTTCAAGCCATATTAAAGTAACAGAAGTAGTACCAAATACACTCATTAATAACGGAGATAGTGCTATTTTTAATTCAAACATATATACAGTAAATGCAGGCACTTACAACTTTACCACCTTGACATCTTTACCAATCTTAGTTGAAGAGACAACAACAACTTCCCTTCTTGAAAATAATTTGGAAAAAAATATTATAATTTATCCAAACCCTACAAACTCTATACTTAATATAAACCTTAACGCGATTCAGTCATCTGACATAAAAATTCAGATTGCAGATGCTTTGGGTAGAGTTATATTTACTAAAAATTTAGAAAATGTAAAACAAGAAGATAAGCAAGTATCTATAGACATATCACAGATTAACTACGGGATGTATTTTTGCAACATATTCATTGATAATCAATCAATAATCAAAAAATTTATAATTAAACAATAAGATGTTTGCTTATGCCACACATACAATCAGATATAAAGTACGTTTGCTAACAGCTGCTTGGCGTAATGGTGATACACTGAACTTGTTGAAGTGCGGGTTCAGTGCTTCGTATGACAGTTTT
>CALGPK010000034.1 GCA_937960415.1 uncultured Bacteroidales bacterium
AAACCTGTAAGGTTTAATGTCGTATAATGACGGGGGGCATCGGGATTTGCCATAAGGCTCTTGTTTATTGTGGTTTTAAAAACAAAAATTCAAATAATTGTATATCCATTTTTTACACTTCTACATAGTCTAAATTTCTCGAAAAGCTGACAAAATCAGAAAAACATTTTTCTTAAGTAGTACCTGCAAACCATAAAATTTAATTATTATTAATCGAATTGTATAAAAAATTTTTAATGGAATAAAGAGGTTAAACAATCGGTAAAATTAAGAAGTATATCCTAAAATTAAACTTGGTCGGTTGATATTCATTGTCTAAATTAATTTTCGCAACGAAGTTGGAGTAAAATTTCTTTATATAATGTTTATAAAACAAATAACCAAAGAAAAGTTATATAATCATAGATTGTTCTGCAATAAGGTATATTACAAAATAAATGTATTAAATAATAATATCTTTATGAAGCCTTTTAAACTCCCACCACTTCTTTAATTTCGGGCACTTCTTTTTTTATGGCTTCTTCTACACCATTTTTCAGGGTCATCAAGCTGTATGGGCACATACCGCATGCACCTTGTAGTTTAACTTTAACTACTAAATCATCCGTAAGTTCAATTAGATCAATATCGCCTCCATCGTCTTGCAAATAAGGGCGAATTTGCTGAATTACGTTTTCTACCTTTTTGTAAATTTCTTCTTTATTCATAACAGATTATTTATATTTAATTTCAACTTTTTTACTGGGTGGTTGTTGTTTTCGTTGTTCCAGAGAGGTTAAAAAGTTGTTGCACATGTTTCTGAATGCATCAGCTTCGACGGTATGTTGATTGACAATTGGCACACCTTTGTCGCCTGCTTCGCAAATTGATTGTACAAGAGGTATTTGACCTAATAAAGGGACATTGAAATGTTTTGCCATTCGTTGGCCTCCGCCTTTGCCAAAAATATAGTATTTGTTTTGAGGTAGTTCTGCTGGAGTAAACCACGACATGTTTTCAATAATACCTAATACAGGCACATTGATATGTTCGTTGCGAAACATGCTGATTCCTTTTATAACATCAGCCAAGGCTATTTCCTGAGGGGTGGTAACTATCACTGCACCGGTTACGGCAACAGTTTGTACAAGCGTTAGATGAATATCACCTGTACCCGGGGGCATATCTATTAGCAATATATCGAGTTCACCCCATTCGGTTTGCTCAATCAGTTGTTTGAGGGCGCTGGTTGCCATTGCCCCACGCCAGATAAGGGCTTGCGACGGATCGACAAAAAAGCCGATACTCAATACTTTAACACCATACTTTTCTATGGGTTTGATAAGTTCTGTGCCATCGTCGTTGATAAAGACTTCGGGTTTTTGAGTTTCAAGTCCAAACATTTTGGGGATAGATGGTCCGTACACGTCGCCGTCGAGTAAGCCGATTTTGTAGCCGCTCATAGCTAATGTAACAGCCATGTTGGCTGCTACTGTCGATTTTCCAACGCCACCCTTGCCCGATGCTATGGCTACAATGTTTTTTACTTTGGACAGCGGTTGCCATTGTTTCACCTTTTTTTCGGGGAAACGAATCTGAACCTGTATGTTTTTATCGGGGTAATGTTTTTTCAGTAGTTCTTCGATATTTCGTTTAATGGTATTGGCAAACGGATCGACCTGCTTTTTAAAAAGAAGCGTAATTTCAATTACATTGCCTTTTTCTTCGGCCGATTGCAAAATTTGCGCATCAACGATGTTTTGCTTCAGTTCGGGATGAATAATATTCTTTAATATTTCGGTTAAGCTCATAAATTTTTTTAATGATTACAAAAATACAAAATTTAGTTTAGACTAATTCTATATTTGGATCCCAAAAATATGTTAAAAAGTTTTGAATTTGGTCGTTTTTAACCGGTATACCTTCTTGTGCAAGCAATCGTTCCATTTCGTCGGGTGTTTTGAAGTGCATTTTTCCGGTAAGTTGTCCATTTCGGTTTACCACTCTATGAGCAGGGACGGGAGGTAATGCAAAATGCGAGTTATTCATAGCCCAGCCTACCATACGAGCTGCTAATGGAGAGCCTAGAAAGCGCGCTATTGCGCCGTAGGTCGTAACTCTTCCTTCGGGGATTTGACGTACCACTTCGTAAACTTGCTCAAAAAACGAGATGTCTCTAAAAAGTGGATCGGAGATAGCGTTTTTCAATTTCTTCGTACGCTTCATCGCTGAGTTCTGTTAATGGAACATTTGGTTTTCTCCATTGTATATAACTAATTGGAAGTCCTTGACTTAAAAAATGTTGCTCGTAATAAGTTTGGATATTTAAGATAGGGTCAAGATATCTGGAACTATACAAGTTATCGGTATGGTATATGACTTCTACATGATTTTGTTTTAACAATTCCAATGTATAATGATGCAAGAACAAACTGTCGGTTTTTAGGTGCAATAAGCCTCCATCAATCAATATATGGCTATATTTGTTCTGGAAAAATGATGAGGTAAGACGTTTTTTAGTCCAGCGTTTTTTAGGTTGTGGATCTGGAAAAGTAAGCCATATTTCGTGTACTTCTTCGGTATTGAAGAAAAACTCGATAAGTTCAATTTTTGTTCTAAGGAATCGTACATTCGATAAATTTTGTTGCAATGCGTTTTTTGCACCTACATACATGCGTGCACCTTTTATGTCAATTCCGACAAAATTTTTTTTGGGAAAGAGCTTTGCCAATGCAATGGTATATTCACCTTTGCCGCATCCCAGTTCTAATACAATAGGATTAGGATGGTTAAAAATGGTTTTATTCCATTGCCCTTTGTACATCGTTTCAATGGAATGATAATGCTTGATATTGGGTTGAAGCACATTGGAGAAAGTGGTCATTTCTGCAAAACGCACCAGCTTATTTCTACTCATGGAGCAACTTTTTCGATTTTAATTCCAATATCTTCAATGTTATTGATGGTTTCGCTTCGCATGGCTTGTTCTAAAATAAAAGTATATTTTCCTTTAGTGGGAAAAATTACATTTTTTTTATAGAGAAAACAATTATAGTATAGGCCTCCTAAATTGCTTTTGCCGTACCAGCGTCCTTTTTCGTCGGCAAGTAAGAGATTGATAGTGTCTTTTATTTCCTGATTGTTGGGATTTAGTATTGAAGAAAAGATATACAAATTGCGTCGTTCGTAGTTTCCGTCTATACGTATCGTAATGTAAATATTATGAGTTGATACAGTATCGTTTATTTCGGTTTGAAATTTTAGTAAATTTTTGCGATTCCATTGTCTGTTATTTAATGTGCGATTTTCGACATAAACAATGTTGTTGTCGCATGCCATAAAAAGGCTGCAATAGAAAGAACATACAACAATAAAAAGATAATATTTTAATTTATTACTTAACAATGTTTCCGGCTTTGTAAATGTATTGATTAACTTTATTCCCTCCTTCGTCGAATTCTATCCATGTTCCTTCTTTGAGATCAAGGTTGTAAGCTCCTTCAATTTGTTTAACTCCCGATTCGTAAAAGCAAGTCCACATTCCTTGTTTTTTATCGTTTTTGTATTGTCCTTCGCAAGCTTTAGCTCCCGATTCATAATATTCGGTCCACAATCCATTTTTCATTCCTTTTAAATACAATCCTTCTGCAGCTTTTTTGCCACTGTTTTCGAAATACTCAACCCATCGTCCTTCCTGTAAACCGTCTTTGTAAGAGCCTGTCATTTTTTCTTTGCCGTTTTCAAAAAAATAGGTAGCTTGTCCGTTGAGTTTACCCGAAAGCCATGTTTCGACCGATTTACGATTTCCGTTTTCGTACCACGACAATGCTTGCCCTGATTTTTGACCTAAGGTGTAGTTTTCTTCGCTTTCTTTCTTACCGTTTGCATAGTAGGTTACACGCTTGCCACTAAGTTTTCCTTCTTTGTAGGTTTCTTCGGCTTGTATTTTGCCATCTTCAAAAAAGTATTGCCATTTGCCCTCTTTTTGTCCATTTAAATAGGAGCCTTCTGATTTTTTTTGCTGATTGTCGTACCATTCAGTCCATGTGCCTTGTCTTTTGCCTAATTTGGCATAGCCTTCGAGTTTCTTTTGTCCGTTTTTGTACCATTCGGTTATGTTGCCATCTTCCTTGTCTTTGATATAATTGATTTCGGAAGCTTTTTGCCCATTGTCGTAGTAGGTTCTAAAAAGTCCATCTTTCATGCCATCGATGAAGTTACCTTCGGCTTTAATTTGTCCGTTCTCGTACCATTCTTTGTATTCGCCAACCTGCACTCCTTTTTCCCAATTTTCAATAAGCAATGGCTGACGATTTTGATACCATGCCTGAATGAGTCCGTCTTTTTTACCATTTACGTAATTGCCTACGAAAGCGTCTCTTCCGTCTTCGTACCATGAACGACTTTCGCCTTCGAGCTTACCCATAACGTAGTGTTCAATGGCTTTGGTCTGACCATTTTCGTACCACCATTGCCATAAACCGTCTTTTTTTTCGTTGCAGGTAGTACCCTCGAGTTTAGGTTTTCCATTCGGATATGTTTCTTTAATCGTTTTATATATTAAGTCGTTAGTGGGATTTCCTTGTTTGTCCCATGTTTTCCAAATGCCTTCGAGCCTATCGTTTTCAAAGTTTCCTTCTTGTTTTTTCTTGCCATTGTCGTGATAGTAAGTTGCAGTGCCATTGATTTTTCCATTGATGCAATTGCCTTCAAATGCGATAACACCATTCTCGTGATATTCTATTTGTTTGCCTACTTTTTTACCGTTTTCGTATGTTACTTCCAGTTTTTTTTGTCCATTTTTATAGTAAATAATTTTTTTTCCATCGAGCACTCCGTTTTTATAGTTTTCTTCGATCATTTTTTTCCCGTTCGGGTAATATTCTATCCAAAGTCCATCTTTTTTTCCGTTGTTTATGTTTCCTTCGAATTTTTTCTCTCCATTTTCGTACCACGAAGCCCAAGGCCCGTTGGCTATGCCATTTTCGTAGGTTTCTTTAAATTTGAGTTGACCATTTTCGTACCACCATAGCCATTCGCCATTTTTTTTATCATTTTTGTAGAATGCCAGTTCTGCTTTATTTTGATTTGGATAATATTTGATGACGGTTTTATATTCATCTTCGCTAAGTACTTTTCCTCCTTCATCGTAAGTAATCCACTTACCTTCTTTAAATCCATATTGCATTTGACCTTTGAGCTTAATTTGACCATTCTCGTAGTATTCTATCCATGGTCCGTGAAGTGTATCGTTGCGGTATGTCTTAACCGATTGTTTTTTCCCATTGCTAAAGTATTCTATTTCTTGTCCATCTTTTTTATTTTCTTTGTAATGGGTAATGAGTTTATATTTTCCATCTTCGTAATATTCGATATATTTATCGTGCAATTTTCCATTTTTTAAGGTTTTTTCGTTTTTAATAATTCCTTTTGAATACCATTCCGTTACAGTTTGATAAGTAACTTCTTTACTGTTTTTTCCGAATTGATCCCATTCTATCCATTTCCCTACTCTGCGATCGTTTTTAAATTGCCCTTGTTCTTTAATTTGTCCGTATGGATAGTAAAATGTTCCCTGTCCGTTTAGCATTCCGTCTTTGTAGTTTCCTTCGAAGATTTTCATTTCATCTTCGTCGTATTCTCGCCAAATTTTATCTTTTTGTCCTTTTTTAAAGGTACCTTCGTATTTTTTCTTTCCATTAGGCCATCTGCCTATGCAAGGTCCGGTATATAGTTCGCCCGATGATTTTAAATAAAAGGTGTTTTGCAATCCTTCCTCTAGCATATCGAGCGAAATTTCCTGACTAAAAGCATTTATGCAGACAATAGTGCATGCCAAAAAGAATATGTAAAATTTCATAGTATTTGTATCTTCACGCAAGCACAAAAATAGTGATACCTTACCAATTTAGAACAAATTGTTAATAAATTTTACCATTCGTGAATATTTATTTGAAATTCGGACAAAAAAAGAGGCTATTGAAACCAACAGCCTCTTAAAACATGATATTAACAAAATGTACTTTATTGTACGAGTTCTAAATATCTACGCTCTACTTCTTTCCAGTTAATAACGTTCCAGAAATTTGATATGTACTCGGGTCGGCGATTTTGATATTTCAGGTAGTAAGCATGTTCCCATACATCGATGCCTAAAATAGGATAACCTTTTTTATCAACTACATCCATCAACGGATTATCTTGATTTGGAGTAGAACTTACAAAAAGGTTTTTGTTCTCATCTACGGAAAGCCATGCCCATCCACTTCCGAAACGATTTTTAGCTGCATTTTCAAATTCTTCCTTAAATTTCTCAAACGAACCAAAATCTTTTTCTATTGCTTCCATTAGTTTACCAGACGGAAGTCCTCCTCCATTTGGAGTCATAATTTGCCAGAATAATGTGTGGTTAAAATGCCCACCAGCATTATTACGAACAGCAACAGGGTATTTACTAATGTTTGTCAATAATTCACCTAAGGTCATTTTTTCCATTTCAGTTCCTTTGATGGCATTATTTGCATTAGTAACATACGCACCATGGTGTTTGGTTAAATGAATTTCCATGGTCATTGCGTCTATGTTGGGTTCCAAAGCATTGTAAGCATAGCCCAACGTTGGCAATTCGTACGGATATCTTTGCTGTAATTCTTTAATTTTGCTAGTCATACTACTAACTTTTTGATTTAATAACGAATCATTTTGCATACTTGTAATCATAACTGCTAAGATTAAATAGTTAAACATAACTTTTTTTTGCAAAGATAAAAAAAATAGTTTTAACTTGGATTTATTCTAAATAAATTTAACACTTTTTAATGTTTCACGTAGCTGTGAAATTCTTTGTTTAACATATATAAATTTCAATGTTCGTTACTATGATTATTTTCTTCAGTTCACTTAAAGTTATTGCCATTGTCTATATAATAGGCATATATTTTTATATTAAAATATGGTTTAAACATATGTTTATTTTATGCTTTTCAAACATTTTAAAAAAAGTTGAAAAAAAAAATAAAAAAATTGAAAAAAATAATTCGTACCTTTACGTATTAATCTTTTAAAGTTTTATTTTATGAAAACTATTTATTATGTTCAATTGATTTCATTTTTATTGTTAAGCTGTTCTTTGCTTAAGGCACAACCGGGGACATTGGATTTGAGTTTTAATCCAAACGATGTTGGATTTGGTATGGGTGATGGGGCTATTTATTACGATGATGCTGCGAATATTAAAAATGTTGCCATTCAACCGGACGGAAAAATTATTATATCTGGATATATTCATTCTTATAATTCTTATCAAAATCCATTAGGAAATTCTGGTATTGTGCGATTAAATACTAATGGGAGTATAGATAGTTCGTTTACATTGTCTGGTATATTAACGAATCAATCTATATTGTTGTTTACTTTACAGCCAGATGGAAAAATTCTTGTTGTTTATAGTGATAATAATAAGTATTTTCTAAAAAGATTTAACTCTAATGGTTCAGAAGATAATTCGTTCAATACTGGTAGTAATGGAGCATCACATACAATTAGAGCTATTGCTATTCAACCGGATGGGAAAATATTAATAGGAGGTGATTTTACAAGTTATAATGGAACCGCTTGCAATAGAATTGTCCGATTAAACACAAACGGTAGTATAGATAATACTTTTAATATAGGGACCGGTTTTAACAATAGTGTATATACCATAAGTTTAACCTCAAGTAATAAAATTTTAGTGGGAGGTTCGTTTACACAATACAATGGTACAAACAAAAATGCAGTAGTACATCTGAATGCAGATGGTAGCATGGCATTGATACAGTACAATGGCTTTGCTTCGGGAAGTACTGTTAAGAGTATTTTGGTAGAAAGTAATGGAAATATTGTTTTTGGAGGTCAATTTATATCGTATAATGGCAATACCAGCTATAATATGGTAAGAGTAAACGGTCTTGGTACTTACGATAATACATTTGTTTCGGGGTTTTCGTTGTCTTCTGTAGTATATAAAATTATTAAAAATCCGGCAGGCGGCTATTATGTTTGTGGTTACATAAACCTTTATGCCGGCACCAATGTTACCAATTTTGTAAGTATAAACAACGACGGAACTCTACAAAGTAGTTTTTATCATGGTGTGTTTTTGGGCGATATTTCTACCATTGCATTGCAAGCAGATAACAAAATTATTGTCGGAGGCCAATTTTATACTTATGATTCTTATCCTACTTATAGTTTGACACGATTAAATACTGACGGAACACGTGATGAGGATTTTAATAGAAATTACGGTTTAAATAAATATCCAAGAGATTTTGCAGTTTTGCCCGATAAAAAGATTATAGTTGGTGGGGCTTTTGTTTTATATAATGAACGAGCAGTTAATTTTTTAGTTAAAATTCATGAAAATGGCGAAATAGATACTACCTTTAATGCTAATCAATCAGGACCCAACAACCATATTTTGTCGATTGCAGTTCAACCGGATCAAAAAATTTTGATAGGCGGCTATTTTACTTCCTATAATGGAGTTGCTATGAACTGTATTGCGAGGTTAAATGCTGACGGATCCATCGATTCTACATTTAACATTGGCTCTGGAGCTAATAACGTTATACAAAAGATTTTGATACAAGACGATGGAAAAATTGTTCTGGTAGGCTTTTTTACTGAATTTAATGGTATGGCAGTAAAACGAATTGTAAGACTTAACCCCAATGGAAGTATTGATTTAACTTTTAATCCCGGTACAGGAGCAGATGGTAACATTTACACCGCAGCACTTTACCCCGGTGGTAAAATTCTAATAGCGGGTGCATTTGGAAATTACAATAATCAAAGTGCACATTTTTTAGCTCGAATTAATAATGATGGTTCCTTTGATCCTACATTTAATATTGGTACAGGTCCAAATTCTTATACTAATTTGAATTTGTCCGTTCAGAATGATGGTAAAATATATGTGGGTGGAAGTTTTACCTCATTTAACAATACCAACACTCAATATTTCGTTCGCCTAAATGCTGATGGCACTATTGATTCAGGTTTTAATCAAGGGTTTGGCTTTAATGGAGGCACATTAAATAGTCTTATATTAAATGATGGAAACATTCTGGTAAGCGGTAATTTTTCTAAATACAATAATTCTAATCGTCCTCGATTAGTTATGCTGGCTCCGAACGGCATGCTTAATCCATCTTTTAATGGAGGCTATGCGTCAGATAACATATATGTCATGAAACCTCAAGGTGAAGGAAAAATAATTATTGGAGGCGATTTTGTAAAATATAATCAAATTGGTCGCAATCGTATTGCTCGTATTTTTAATTGCTCTCATACAACGAATACGATAAATATTACAGCATGTGATAGTTATACAGCACCTGATGGTCAGGTTTATACCACATCGGGTACCTATACATCTATAATACCCAATTCTACCGGTTGCGATAGCATTATTACAATTCATTTGACTGTAAATCAGAGTTCCATTACATATACTGAGTACTATGTTTGTCATGATAATACATTTACAGCTCCCGATGGTCAGGTTTATACAAGTTCGGGCGATTATACAGCCATTATCCCCAATTCGATGGGATGCGACAGTGTAATTCATTTTTACCTTTATATTACAAACTTTGAAGCCACAATTACTGTCAATAATAATACTCTTTATGCATCGCCTAATTATGGTGGTTGTATGTGGCTCGACTGTAATAACAACTATGCTCCTATTCCCAATGCTAATGGTCCGACATTTACTCCTACACAAAGCGGTAGCTATGCCGTTGTTGTTACTACCATGGAATGTGGTAGCGATACCTCAAATTGTATCAATTTTACGATGAATGATGTACCAAACAATTCAACAACCGGGGCAATTCGTATTTATCCAAATCCAGTAAAAGATAAGCTAATCATTCGTTTCGAAGATGCAACAAATGAAAGTTATTACGAAATTTTTAATTCTTTAGGAGAATTGGTTCTTGAAAACAAATTGTTACCGTTAACGTATATTGATGTTAATTTGTTTAAAAACGGGCTTTATGTAGTTAAAGTTACTCAAGGTAATAATACACATTATCAAAAATTTATCAAAAATTAACTAATAGAATTTTCTTTACTATTCGTATTAAAGCGGTTTATTCACAGTTGTGAGTGTTTAAGCCGCTTTATTTCATTTATCCAGTTTTCGATCATGGTTTTACCATGCTCTGTTAAAACCGATTCGGGATGAAATTGTA